>DUIB01000020.1 GCA_013330595.1 Candidatus Woesearchaeota archaeon
TTTGACCGGTGGTTCTTGACATGAACTTTTACCGAAAATCGGATTTATGAAGCTGAAGAAACTTAGGTTTACAAAGGACAGATCTCCGTTCGTGATCGTACTGGCTATCACTATAAAAAAACCTAAAGAACTAAGCACTGGAAAAACTAAAAATGAATAAGATATATATCTTAAAAGATATACTATAAATATAAGAATTTCAGGTTTTATGATTCTGAATAATTCATTTGTTTTCACTTCAGCCTATATCCGCATTTATGGCAATAGTTTGCATTGATCGGATTATGGTTGTTGCATTTCTTGCATAATATGATCGATAGATGATGAGAAGGCTGTTGTGCATTAGGTGGATGTATTCCATGATATGGGTGTGTCTGTGAATAATGGCTTGTATGTGTTGGTTGATTGTGTGTTTGAGCAGTGGTATGGTGATCAACTGTTTTATGAATATGATGTTTCTCCAGGGTATGCTTATGTCTCTCTGCAATGATTGATTGCATGTTTTCATCAGATTCTCTATCTATTTTCCTTAAGAAGAGCTTGGCAAATCCGACAACTATAAATATTATTCCTACAAAGAAAAATATCGCCATGCTTGTATTTGGCTCATTGTTTTTTGGAATGTACTTATAGACGTATCCGGAAACAGCTGCAACAAATATTCCTATGATGATATATGCTAATCCATGAATCTTCATAGTGTTAATTGAGGATTGCGTTTTATAAATTTTATGAGCGCAAAGCGTCGACGGGGTTCATTCCGGTTGCCTGTCTGGCTGGAAATATTCCAGAGATTGTTCCAATAACTAAGGCAAATAATGCTGCTCCTAATAGCAGCCACCATGGCAGAAAGACCTGGAAAAATCCTTCGCCAAGAAATGTCTCAATCAGTTTCTCTGCCAACAGGCTTAAGCCGCTACCTATCAATACACCTATTGTTCCTCCAATAAAGCCTATTAGCGAGGATTCTATCAGGAATATTTGTATGATGTCAGAATTCTTTGCGCCAATACTTTTCATTATGCCTATCTCTCTTCTTCGTTCAAGAACAGCTGTATACATCGTATTTGCTATGCCTATTGCGCCGACAAGCAGAGATATTGATGCAAGTCCTATCAATAATGTTGTTATGACATTGAAGATTACAAGAAATGATTCAACGAATTTTTTTGTTGATTCTACAGTGAAATCCTCCCTGCCTTCTTTGACATTTCTTTCTCTTCTAAGATCTTTTTTGATATTTTCCACGACTTGATCAAGCTCTTCGGCATTATATATCTTGACCATTATCATGGATACTTCTTCTTTCTCGTCAAATAAGTCTCTTGCATCATCAAGAGTCATCATTATTATGCTTGAGACTCCAGGATTGCCTCCTGTCTTTATTATGCCAACAACTGTGAATTCCTCGTCATTTATATGGATCTTATCATTTACATAAATCTGTCTGCCAAAGTTTGACTCTTTTGCAAGCTCTGGACCAATGATGATTTTATTATTGTCGCCTTCTTTGAGTGTTCTTCCATACTCAACATCATACATGCCTGTATCGTCATAAACAATCCTTGTATCATCAACAGGCATTCCTCTGATAAAGCTGAACTTGGTTTTTTTATTGAATTCAATCTTTGCAATCTTCTGCAATGGACCTATGGCTTCATGGACTCCTGATGATTTCCTTACAACATCCAAGTCATTAGTTGTTAATGTTATGCCAGAATCCTGGATTCCAGGCCCTCCTTGAGAAGCAGATTTAGCTGTCACAGTTATTTTATCAGCACCAATCTTGACAAATTGTTGGTCAACAGTGTATTGCAATCCTTTTCCCAGGCTGACTAATGCAACAACTGCAGCAATTCCTATCACTATTCCTATGACTGTCAGCCAACTCCTCAATTGTCTATGAGTCAAGTTCTCGACTGCTAATTTGAAAAAATCCTTAAACATTGTTTCTCCATTTTTTATGTGTTAATTTATTATGTAACTTGTTACTATTCATAACGCAAAGACTCGACAGGACTTTGTTTTGATGCCTGTCTAGCAGGCAATAACCCTGATATCATGCCTATGATGAATGCAAATGCCAATGATCCTAAAATAAGATACCAGGGGAAATATGCCTTTAGTAGTATTGTATCAAGGACAACTCTTCCAATGTATTCAATAATCTTGCTCAATCCTATGCCTATCAGAATTCCTATTATACCGCCTATTAATCCTATCATTCCTGACTCAATAAGAAATATCTTCAGTATCTGGTCATTTCTTGCTCCAATGGCTTTCATGACACCTATCTCATTGGTTCGTTGAAGAACAGCAGTATACATAGTATTCATTATTCCTACTCCTCCAACAAATAAAGAGATAGCCGCAATTCCTATGACAATTGCTGATAATGCATCAAGTATAACACTAAAGGATTCCAGCAGTTGATCAGCTGTTTGCACAACAAAATCTTCCTCTCCCCCATCTACATCTCGAGAATCTCTTAATCCTCTTTTAATATCATCAGCTACAACTGTAGGATTTTCAGCCTTATCTACTCTAACCAATAAGTAATTATATTCTTCTGTATTATACAAATCCTTATAAGTGTCTAATGGAATGACTATGCCGTTATCCATGTCAGGATCTCCCATTTTATCAATTACTCCAACAACATCGAATGCTTGTCCATTGACAATAAGCTTATCGCCTAAACCTACTGGCTTGTCAAATGTTTTTCTTGTTAATTCATAACCAATAATAGCTTTATACTTATCGCCGTCTTTCAATGGCCTTCCAGCTATATATTTAAGATTATAGCTTTCATCAGCTAATTTTTGGCCTTCACCAGTAGGATAGCCTATGACTATATTCACATATAATTGCCTATGGAACTCGACTCTTGCAGAAGCAAAACCAACCCCTATGACTTCATCCACCCCATTTACGCGTTCAATCTCATCTATATCATCCTGTGTGATGGGATTTCCTCCAGATGAGCCTGTGAATCCTGCAGCAGGATACACAAATATTTTATCTGTGCCTAATTTTTGGAATTCATCTGTAACAACTTTCTTTACACCCTGTCCTAGACTGACAAGGGCAACAACAGCTGCAATGCCGATGACTATTCCGATGATTGTCAGCATACTGCGTAATTTTCTATGAGTAATATTTTCCCAAGCTAATTTGAAATAGTCCTTGATCATAATACCTCAAAAAAAGAAAAAAATTAATACATGCCTTTTTTGTTTTTCTTGGTTTTTCTATATATTACGATGCCTGCTATTATTACAACAATTATTATTACAAATATTATTGTCCCGAGATTGCTTCCATTAGAACCGTTTGCTTTTGCTGCACTAAGGATATTCATTGGAACATCAATATTCATCTCATAGTACTTGTTATTTGCATCACGATACTGTAATGTTACTGGAATGTTTATCTTTTCAAGGTCTGATTTCACCGCTATTTTATAATCAACGCTCTGATAATCATCTGATTCAAGATTTCCCACATAAGTGGTGTCTGTTGTTGATAAGATCTCGTAATTGTCAGATGCTTTGAGTATAACATTAAGGAACTTTATGTCTCCTAGACCTTTGTTGATTACTTTTAATGTAATTGTTCCGGTGGTTTTCTTCTGATTTATGTCAGTCTTGTCTAATGTCAAAGTCACTTCTGGTCTGCTATTCACTGTAACTCCGATGAAGTCTGACTTGTTCTTTTTATTGCCTAGATTGTCATAGTACTCTAATGCAAACGGAATTTTGTAGATTTTTGCTATTGCATCAGGATATGCTCTCAAGTCGAATGAGAATTCTGCACTTTGTCCTGGATCTAGCCTGAAGATCCTTTTTTCTGCACTGGAATCAATTGGTGCAAATGGAAGATCAACTAATGTTGACCCGACTATAGATTGAAGATAAAGTTTCAGAGTTAGATCTTTGAATGTTGTTGGGGCAAGATTCTTAACAGTTATTTTTATTTTTCCATCAGATCCTGGTGCTATTTGTTCTGGCTCTGTTGATACAGATTCAATTGAAATGGTTGTGTCTCTTGATTGCACAAACACTGTCAATTCTTGTTCAATCTGTACGCTTGATCCAGAGTCCTTTACTCTTACTTTGAATATGTTATTTCCTTGCAATGCTTTTTCATCAACCTTTAATGTGAAGTCAATAAGATAATCTTTTTTAGCACCTAATTGGCCTATTATTTTTGTTGTAGAATCTCCATATAGTGAAAATGGATATTCTGGCAAGAGTTCTACAATGACATTCTTTGCAATGTCAGTAGCATCACTTGATGCTGTATTTTGAACTAATAGCCAGACTTTTACTGTATCTCCTGGGCTTGCAGGATAAGGTTCATACTTGCTTAGGCTTACTTGCAATGATGGTGCAGATAAGGCACTTGGCATAGTCACTAATGCCAGCAATACAAAAATTCCGTAATATATTTTCTTCATTTTTTCCACCTTTTCATCATTTATTTTTCTTCACAATAATTCTTGCCATCCTTATGATAACATTTTAAGCTCTTAACTATTTGGCCGTCCTTCAATACTTCAATTCTATCAGCAAACTTAGCGAGATTATCATCATGTGTTACCATTACAATTGTTTTTCCCTTTCTATGAAGATCTTCCAGGAAATGCATTACTGTCTCTCCTGATTTTGAATCAAGATTTCCTGTAGGTTCATCTGCTAATAATATCTCTGGGTCAACAGCTAATGCCCTTGCTATTGCAACCCGCTGCTGCTGGCCTCCTGATAGTTCATTAGGCTTGTGATCAGTCCTGTCTCCAAGATTTACTGTTTCCATTAATTTGTATGAGATCTGCTTTCTTTTTTCTTCAGGGACATCTAAGAATGTTAAAGGAAGCATTACATTTTCCTGGGCTGATAATGTATTGATCAGATTGAATTTCTGGAATATGAAACCTATCTTTTTTCCTCGTACTTGAGCGAGTTGTGATTCTGATAACCTTGCAATATCATGTCCATCTAACAAGATATGTCCTTTGCTTGGAACATCCAGACATCCAACCATATTCATAGCAGTGCTTTTTCCAGAGCCTGAAGGTCCTTGAATTGCAACAAATTCTCCTTTATGGACATTAAGATTAATGCCTCTTAATGCCTCAACTCTTACTTCACCCATGTCATATATCTTCCAAACATCCCTAAGTTCAATAACAGGCTTGTCTTTCATATTTTCCTCGCTTTCTCCATCCTTTTTATCATGTCCCCAATAATTTGTTCTCCTATTAGAACATCATTATAGTATTTTTCTATAATATTAAGTTCCTGTCTTGAAGATTTTGTCTTCTTATATTCGCTTATTATATGCGGTAGATCACTTTTTGACCTTCTGATTATGTATTCCTGTTTTTTCTTAAGCATATTCAGCATGACCTCGATAATATCATTTTCCATCTTTAGATATATCTTCTTTGAATGAGGTCTCTTATATTTATGAATCAATCCAGTAGTTTCCATGAATTTTATGCTTGTTGATGTTGATGAGAGGCTATATCCTGACTTCTTTGCCAGCTCTTCTAGACTGATCTCCTCTGCCTCTAAGAATAGCACTGCAGCGAGCTTTGATGTTGTCTCATCTAAGCCATTAGCCTTAACATTCTCTGACATCAATTCAATGAATTTATCCCTTGGTGTTCTGATCATTTTCGTAATTACAAAATTTCGTCATCCGAAATCTTTAATTAAAAAATCACCTTAATGCGATTTTTGTAACTTTTGGTATTTACCGAAAGAAGTGAAAGTTGATTTATATATTTTATGGATTTTGCCTCAAAAAACAACATTTTTAAATGAAATCCAAATCTTATTCTCTATGCGCCCCCGTAGCATAGTAGCTATTGCGGCAGACTATATAACCGTCTACAAAGACGATTTATAGGCCGAGACTTGTAAAATTCCGCAAAAAGGATCCACGAGATCTGCAGGTCGCGAGTGCAATTCTCGCCGGGGGCTGTCATGCTTTCTGAGTGCAACTCTCATTTAAAATAACTAACTATTTAAAAGATGCTTTCTACTTAACATCATGAAAAGAAAAATAGCATATCTTACTGTCGATGATGTGCCAACTAAAGATTTCTGAAAAAAAGTTGATTTTTTGTTAAAGAAGAATATTCCTGCAATATTTTTTTGTATTGGTAAGAATATGGCTAAATATGAGGATGACTTAATTTATGCTATAAATAATGGATTCATTATAGGAAATCATGCTTTTAATCATAAACATTTTTCTGATTTAAATCTAAAAGATGCGTATAAAGAAATAAGAGATACTGATAAAATTATAGAATTATTATATCTAAAGGCAAAGATTAAAAGACCAATAAAAGTATTTAGATTTCCGTATCTTGATAAGGGAGCACATTTACATTCAAAGGATTACCGAAACAATTGGATGAAATATTCAAATAATGAGAAGAAAAATAAGATCCAAAACTATCTAAAAAAATTGGGCTATACACGACCCTTGTTTGAAAATATAAATATAAACTGGTATAATAAGAGCGGATTGCTTAAAGATGTAGATGTGTATTGCACATTTGACCAAATGGAATATTTTTTAGGTAATGAAGATGCTCCTTATGGACTATCAGGGGAATCAGCAATTTTAGCAAGAATCGAAGAAGATTATCCTGAAGAGGGCAGAAGCTTAAATTTTAGCAAAACTTCAGATATAATAATGATTCATGATCATGAAAAAACCACAAGATTATTCTTCAAACTAATTAATGCCTATTTGAAAAAAGGAATAATCTTTAAACTTCCAAGATTCAAAACATTCAAATAGATCTTTCCATTTCTCCTTCTAAATCATAAACTTTATATCTTCATTCATACATTATCATGTTCAGGGTGAGGATGATGGATTCATGTAAGATATGTTCTGGAGCATTTCAGGATAGTCCTGATCAATTGATTCTTTGTGAGCATAAGGAAGGTTTTGTTCATCTTGGATGCTGTATAGATAGATGCTCAATGGATGGAAAGCCATGCGAGCATAGCAAAGGCCAATATAAGAAAGATAAGTGATTTAAACAAATCATATCCTATTAACCTTTGTCTTTCTCGCAGCCTTCTTCACTGCTTCAGCAACCCTAGAAGCGACTCCTTTGTCGAATGGAGAAGGAATAATCTCATCAATAGTTGGTTTCTTAATCATTCCAGCTAATGCTTCTGCTGCAGCGATCTTCATCTCAGTGTTTACCTCGCGTGCTCGAACGTCTAATGCTCCTCTGAATACTCCTGGAAATGCGAGGACATTATTTATCTGATTCGGGAAATCTGATCTTCCTGTTGCAATAATGAATGCTCCTGCTTTTTTTGCAATATCTGGCATGATTTCTGGGATAGGATTTGCCATTGCAAATATTATTGATTTCTTATTCATACTCTGCACATGTTCTGCTGTCAAAGTATTTGGTGCAGACACTCCTATGAATACATCTGCATTCTTAATAACATGCACTAAATCACAACATTCCTTATTTGGATTAGTTATTTTTGCAATCTCTAGTTTCATCGGATTCATGTTTTCTGTTCTTCCATCATAGATAGCTCCAAGAGTATCTACCATAATGATATTCTTAGCACCATAATTCAATAAAAGCTTGGCTATTGCTATTCCTGCAGCCCCGACGCCATTGATTATTATTTTTATTTCAGAAAGTTTTTTTCCAGCAAGTTTCAATGCATTGATCATTCCAGCCAGGACAACTATTGCTGTTCCATGCTGATCATCATGCATTACAGGAATATCTAATTCTTTTTTTAATCTTTCTTCTATTTCAAAGCATCTTGGCGCAGATATATCCTCTAAATTAATTCCACCAAGCATAGGGCTTATTAGCTTTACTGTTTTAACTATTTCATCAATATTTTTAGACGCTATTGCAATAGGCATTGCATCAATGTCTGCAAATTCCTTAAACAATACTACTTTTCCTTCCATGACAGGCAATGACGCTTCTGGTCCTAAATCTCCTAAACCAAGAACTGCTGTTCCATCAGTAATGACAGCAACAATATTTCCTTTAGAAGTATACTTATAGACATCCTCTTTATTAGCGGCAATCCTTCTGCAAGGCTCTGCAACTCCGGGAGTATATGCAATAGATAAGTCTAATTTATTCTTTAAAGGAACCTTTGATTTAACAGAGATCTTTCCTTTATGTTTCTCATGAAGCTTTAATGATAATGCATTATAATCTAGTTTTTTATTAATCATACTATGATAAAATTTAATTGAATTATAAATTTAATTATTAATACTGATAATCTAAGGTATTGCCCTGAATCTTGTTGATATCAAGCCCCATTCCAGAAAGATCATTCCGAGAGCAATTATCAATAATCCGATGCCTAGATCAAATCCTATATATGCTTCACTGGCATTTGCTAGTATTGCATCAAAAGTGTTGTCTAGGTCTTTTGTTGTCTTTGCATCAAAATATCTTCCGCCAGTCTCATTGGCTATTTTCATTAATGTATTCGAATCATAAACAGAGCTAATATTATAGTATTCAGGAAGATATCCTATTGGGCCTGTCTCAGATCCAATGCCTATGGTATATATCATAACATTATTTTGTCTTGCATAATTTATTCCTTCAAGTATTGGATCCCTGATAAAGTATGATACAGTGTTGCTTCCATCTGTCATTAGGATTATTGTTCTGCCCTTATCTGAAGCTAATAGCAGGTTTGTTGAGGTAACTATCGCATCCGGAATATTTGTCCCGCCAACTTTGGCAATTTCAAGGCCATTAATTGATTTTCTTAATTTTGAGAAATCATCTGTAGGAAGTGTTTCAATGAATGATGCCCCTGAAAAGCTCACCAAGCCGACTTTTGAATCAGTGCTTAATTCATCGATGAATTTTATTGTATAGTCTTTTGCAGCTTCAAACCTGGAAGGCTCAAGATCTTTTGCTGTCATAGAGGAACTTGAATCTATAGCAATGACAAAATCATTCTGATTAGTATATGCCAGATACCATACTTTAGTGCCAGAAACAGCCAATATCAAAGTGAACAGAATGACCATTCTTGCCAGAAGCACCATATGATTCTTAGTCATTATTTTTTGATTGCTGACTCTTTTCAATGCTTGGAAATTAGCAAACCTTATTGCCTTTCTTTTACTATATCTTAGAAAAGCAAAATGGCTCACAATTAATAAAGGTATGCTTAATAAGAACCATAAGTATTCGGGATTTTCAAATGTTAAGTACATTTTCACCTATGAGTCAATGCTCTCCTCCTAAAAAATTTTATAACCTCTTTTGCGAAATCCATATTAGTGGTAAGTTTCAAGAGATCTGACCTTGTTGCCTTAAAATGCTTTTCGATTTCTTTCTCTTCCTTTTCCACGAATTCCTTATAAGCTTTTGCATACTGCTTCACATCCACATATAATGTTTCACCTGTATAAGGATCTTCCAACAAGTATTGGCCTGATTCAGCAGGCAATTCCCTGTCCCTTGGATCTCTAATCATTATTCCTATAACCTCATATTTTTGTGATGCGATCCTCAGATACTTAAACCACTTTTCATCAAGTCCAAGAAAATCGCTGACAATAATCACAACAGACCTGCCTTTAATTACACTAAACAGGAGGTTTAAGGATTTGCCTAGATTAAAATTTCCTCCGTAATTATTTACATTGCTCAGGTCCTTAACGATCATATAATGCATTTTTTTGCCAACATTCAGAGGCAGCCTAGTTACCAATTTTTCATTAAACAAACTTAATCCAACAGAATCTCCGCTTCTGAGTATTGCGAATGCTAGGCTGCTTACTATTTCAGCCGCATATTCAGCCTTGAATTTTTTTGTTGATCCAAAAAGCATGCTATTGCTGACATCTAGCATAAAATATACATTGACTGTTTTTTCCTCTTCAAATTCTTTTATCAGAAGGCTCTTAGATCTTAGTGAGGCTTTCCAGTCTATTAGGCTGGCATCATCGCCATACTGGTAGGACCTATATCCAGAAAATTCCATTCCATGTCCTTTGAATGTAGTAGTCCAGTTGCCTTCAATGACATCGCTTAATGCAGATTGCCTTGCATATACGTCTAATTTCCTTATCTTTGGTAGAAGATCAGCATCTAGTCTTTCTATGGCCATTTTCAGAACTCTCTCAATCTATATGAACCTTCTTTAATAGTTCATCAATAATAGTATCAGTACTTATCTCATCTGCTTGTCCTTCATAATTCAAAATTATCCTATGTCTAAGCACATTATGTGCAACCTCTTTAACATCCATCGGAGTCACAAAGCTCTTGCCTTTGACAAGAGCATGCGCCTTGCTTGCAATAAATAACGCAATGCTTGACCTTGGAGAGGTTCCATATTCGATATATTTTCCTGTCTCTAGGTTATATTTTTGAGCATACCTTGTAGCCTCAACAAGTCTTACAATATATTTTTCAACTTTTTTGTCTAAATAAATCTTTTTTACATCTTGTTGCGCCCTAATTATTGTATCAGGAGTCATTGCTTGTGAAAGCTTGAATTCCTCAAATTTTCTTAAAGTGGAATTGGTATGCAATATTTTCAATTCATCCTCAACATTTGGATAATCCATTTTTAGCTTAAACATGAATCTGTCAATCTGCGCTTCTGGAAGTTTATAGGTTCCAAGGCTTTCAATAGGATTCTGTGTTGCCATTACAAAAAAAGGGGACGGAAGAGCAAATGATTCCTTTCCTATTGTTACTTGTCTCTCTTGCATTGCCTCTAATAATGCAGATTGCACTTTTGGTGGAGCCCTATTTATCTCATCTGCCAATACAAAGTTTGCAAATATTGGCCCTTTGACAGAATAGAAACCTCTACCTTCTTCATATGTTGTTATACCAATAATATCAGTTGGAAGCAGGTCTGGAGTAAACTGTATTCTTGAAAACACACCTCCTGTGATCTGGCTTAAAGTTCTTACCGTGAGAGTCTTTGCAATTCCTGGAACTCCCTCTACAAGAACATGGCCATTGCATAACAATGCTTCAATTAGACTATTAATAATCTCTTGCTGTCCAACAATGGCTTTGCTCATCTCAAACTTGATTGCAGAGAATTGTTTCTGATAATGTTTAAGCAAGTCCTCAAATTCCTTGCTTACGGGCCTAGCATAAAAAAGTTTTTGCATTATACACCTCTTTTAATCATTATAGAGGCATTCTATTTATATATATTTTGTTTTTAATAAGCATCAATAAATGCATAATCCGTATATTAAAATAGCAAAATTTAAATATACCCTTATTTGATACTGGTTTATGGAAAAAGAGGTGTCTGAGTCAGAGAGAAGATTACTGTTAAAACAAAGCTATTCAGAAAAAATCCAGAACCTGGCTTCTGCTGATAATGTAAAGGATCGAGATTTCTATGAATTATTCAGAAGATTCTTTGCAGATTTCTTAAAATTAGATTATGAGTTTGCTTATGAGGAATTAAGCCTTGAATTAAACAAGATATACATTAAACCTGCTCTTAAGAAAGACATTGATCAGATGATACGCCTTTTGACAGATAAAGAATATCTTGAACAGAACCCATTGACTTTGCCAGAAATAAAGATATTGTTAAATAATTTACTGGAGATAGTTAATTCATTGATAATAGACGTGACTGAAAAGAAGGAATCATTTTTAGATAAAATTTTCAGGAAAAAAAGCATTCCAGAAGTAAGCAGTCCTTTAAATAAAGATGAACCGGTACCATTAGATATCACGTCATCTGATATTAATCTTGGTCTTCAGGATAAACCTGCTAAAACAGTTTTGCCTGTCACAGAGGTTATCACAACAAGAATTGTTTCAAAGAGTAAAATACCTCCAGAATTGACGGCTGATAAAGTCATTGAGCCTCAAATTCAAAGCAATAAGGCAGATTCAAGTGAGCTAGATAGTTTGCTTGCTCAAATTAATTCTGGCGGTAATGTGTTGTTGGTGGATGAAAAAAAGAAAGAAGCTATGAGAGCAAAAACCCCTGCATCTAAAAAGCCTGAGCCTGATGTTGCACAAAATAGGGTAGTGAATATTCCTAATACTACAGCAATGAATATTCCTAATAATCTTATTAAGGAAAGCAGCGGCCCGCAAATCCAGGCAGTGCTTGTACAGGTAGAGCAGAGCTATAATAAAATAAATGAAAAGAATATTGACAGTGCGATTGTACACTATAAGAATGCTATTAGTCTATATAATCCATTGGATTATGATCAAAAGACAAGCATTTATCTTGAATTGTATGACCTATACCTGAGATTAATACAGTTATAATTTTTTTTTCTGATAAAGCCTCAGCTTGCTTTTCCTATAATTAGTCCTCTTTTTAGAAGTCAGAGCTTTTATCCTTCTTAAATATATAATATAATGATACAAAGAATATAACGCCGAATCCGATAAGAATCAGGTATTCAGTATAATTGGATTTCCAATTAAACCTGCTAATAAAATCAGTTGAGGGTTTTTCAATATTTCCCTTAGTGCTTACAAGATATTTGCATCCGTTAATGACATCGTCCACTAGCTTTGCTGTTGTATCAAAATTGTTGCTATCTAATGCCTTTTTTGCCTCATTCAGCAATTCTGTAAGCTCTTGGCATTCAGGATTGCTGCTTAATAAATCTCTGGCAAAGCTTATCCTTGTCTCTAGCTCTGAACCTTCTGATGTCATGTCAGCAGAATTTACAAAGATTGTTGCTGTATCCTTATATTTTGGATTTACAACATCTGCAGTGAGTTGTATCTCATAATGTCCCTCACTTTTGTAATTGTTAATTGTTAATGTTATCTCCTCAGTTTTATTTCTGTATAGTCTTGGGAAGAATGTCCTGTCTAAATATAGCGTTACATTACTTGCATTTGTGAAAGCATTTAAAGATACCCCTTCAAGAGTTGAATTCCATGTATTATTTAGGATTACTGGAACCTTAACAGAGCTATTCTTGTATACAGTAACTAGCCTTGGGGTAATTATTTGAAGCGGTTTAGGCTTTTCAACTTCTTCTGGCAAAGGAATTGTTATTGTTCTGGTGCTTGAACCTCCGCCTCCTGATTGCGGAATTACTTCAGGAGTTGTATCATTAGATATTTCACTGATATTGATCATTATTTCTCGAGCATATGCACTCATTGAGCTATTTGCAGAATCTGATGCTGTAAAATTCACAAGACAGGCTCCTACATCCACAGTTGTGACCTTAAAGCTTGTTCCGATAAAACTGAATGTTGCATATTCGCATGCTGTTGCATTAAATATCATGGTTGACTCATTATCTGCATCAATATTATTCAGGTCAATGTCATCATCAGGATCGTAGAATTTTATTTGTGATGCATAATATGTCATGTATCCATCATACGTAGTTGATCCATTTACTGCATTTGCTCCTGTTAAATTATGTAGTGCATTGATAAGCCTAGGGGGCCTATTTACATTTGTTACATTGATATTCCACATGAATTTGTCTGACCTGTTGAATTGGTCAGTTACTGTGATTGAAACATTATGATTGCCTGAGGAAAAGAAATCAAAGGACTTGCCATAATACGTATTTGAACTTACCGATGATCCATCATAGTACCATGAATAATTAAGGAAATTATCATATGTCATGTCATATGTAGCTGTCAGGTTGAAGATATATGTTGAATTCTCATTTATTGTTATATTGGTTGTGTTTCCTAATGAGCTTCTGTTCATGAATGCATTGACCACACTATTAGAGATTATCGGAGTTCCATATGGCTTGACTTCAGTAATATTTGGCGGGCTCGTGATATTATATATGTATATGCTTATTGATCTAACTGAGCTTACATTGTTATAGTAATCTCTTACTGTCATATTCACTGTGTAATTCCCTGCATCACTTGTTGTTAAAGGATTAAAGCTTATTGTGGCCTGATCAACATCTGTTTTTGTTAGTTGGAATAATGCATTATTAGGGCCTGTTACATTTGCATTGAATGTCAGGTTTTCATATGTATTCAAGTTTAAATCATCATCTGATGCTGATATCATTATTTCATAATTGTTTTGAATAACAAGTCTTCCTGGAGGAAGGGTTATTGCACTGTCAATAAAAGGGGCATTGTTTGTATTATTAATATTCAATATTAACACTGTGCTGTTCATGCCACCTCTTGTATCAGTGATATTAACCAATATTCCATATTGTCCTAGGATTGTCTGGTTTGGAGTAAAGACAATCATTCCAGTAGTTGTATTAATATCGAACAATGTGGAATTTGTCCAAAAGTTGTTTACATAGTCTCCTGAATCAGTATCATTGGCATAATTTGAGATGTTGTAAGTGCAGTTATATGGATAATTGCTTGCATCAAATTCAAAGCATAACAATTCCAATGACTGATTGAAATATGGATTAGTATTGGGAAGCAATGTTACTAATCCTGGTCTTGTATCATTTAAGTTTCCTGAGTCTCTAAGTATCACATCAAAATAATAGCTTTCTGATACATACTTCAGGAAACTTATCTTTCCTGTTGATGAATTAATTGTTATATTAGAACTATTTGTGGAGTAAGTTAATGAATCACCTTGATAAGTCTGAAGATCAATATCTGTTGCATTGACATAGTATGTGAAAGGAACGCCTGTATAGGCAATTAGGTTGCTTAAATTTTGGTTATTAAGAGAATTTCCATTATTATAGCTCATCTCAAAAATTTCTGGAGCATCATTAACATTAGTGATTGATAAGCTGATGCTTGTTGAAGCATTCTCTTTAGTATCATATATTGCCAATGTGAAAGAATTATATATCACATGATTATTTGTTAGATTTGATATATTAATCAATGCTGTTGCAGATGATATCCCATTAGGGTTTGACTTGTTTGTTGCTGTGTACTCAACGCTATATAATGTTGGGTTGCTTGTTGTAAAAGTGATAGTGTCATTATCGATGTCAGTTGCATTTATTGATATTACTAATTGACCTCCCTGAATCAGAGAATCATTATTATAGACTACATAAGTGTAATTTGCTTTATGGTTCGTTGGCATCACTTGCAGTATAAATGAGTCATTGAAAGATAAGCTTGGAGTTGCATTGTCATAGATGGTTACGGTTATGGTGTGGTTTCCCTTATCATTGTATTGTGATATATCCTGGCCAGAATTATTAAACATTATTTTTGCTGCGCTTGAATTGGTGTTTTGGATTAGTATGTTGCTTAAATCAGAGCTTATGTTGAAAGTGAATGGTAAGTCATTCTCTGGATCAGTACCATACACATAATAATTAAGAGCCTGGCCTTCAGTTATCGTCTTATCAGGCAGTACTGGATTGAAATACGGGGCATCATTGGTTGAAGTGACATTAATTGTAATATTTACGTCTCCATCTGTTGCTCCTCCAGAAGTTTGTACTGATCTATACAATAGAGTATGGATTCCTATCTGATTCTCATTTGTTGGATTGCATGTTATCTGTCCAGTATTTTCATTAACAGAGCAGCTTGCTGTATTTGGCTCTAGGATATATTTTATGGAATCCAGATCTGCGTCTGTAGAATTCAAATAATAGGTTGTTGAACTATCTTCGGCAAGATAAGGTATTGTCCCATTTGGTATTTGAGTATAGTTTGCATAATAGATAATCGGTTGTGTTGGAGCAGAGTTGATTACGGTTATTGTATCATTCTTTGTTTCAATTTCTGACCCATTGAAATATGAAACAGAGCATATCCAAATGTCAAATTTGGTGGTTAGCGCTTCATCGATATCCTCTGTCCCATTTGTGGAGCATTCCACATCTGCTGTACAGATTTTTGAGATGGTCTTGTTAGGCAATGAATTTCTATACCACGTTATATTAACTTCTGTTGTTTCATCTATTGTGAATTTGCATCGAAGATCTTGATCAGTATATATAGTTCCCGTGTTTATTTTAGGATTGCTGGTAAATATTCCTGCTATTGGAAATGCCAATATTATTACTGCAATAGCCAAAATCGCCAATTTGAGGTATTTTTGGTTGAACATTTTAGTAGTATTTCTCCAGGTATTTTATTACGTTGTAAACATGTAAAATCTCGTTATAGCATTGCTTCTGATCCTCTTTTTCAAAGGTATTGTATTCCTTAAGCAGGTTTTTATATAAATATTTTGCCTCAGGAAGCTCATGAAATTGCAATGCTATGTAAATATTTGATAATTCGAGGAATATTTTATCAATGCTCTTTGCATCCGGATTTTCCCTTTCTTTAGGCAATATCAATGCATCTTTACCATTTAATTTAGCAACAAGGAATAAATGCGCTATGAACTTGTCTATGAATGCTTGCAAATAAGACTTAATGTTTGTTTTTATTGTTGATTGATGGAAATCAATTAGGATGCTTTCTAGCAATCTGTTGTTCAATTTTCTGATGCTTTTTGGCACTTCTTTATCTGTTCCAACCAGATTTTCAAAAAATATCTTAATCACTTGTGGCATTTTAGCAATCGCATCCGAATGTTTATCATCATCATAAAGATCCTGAATATTCAGCATTAAGTTCAATATCATCTGCTTTTGTTCATTATTCAAGTATAATGGCATTTCGTTTAGTCTCTTTTTGGCTAAATATGCTGCTATAATCTTTTTTATATGCGGAGTGATTACAATTATTATTATAATAACAGCTAATGTTGATATTATTGCTGCAATAATCAGGTTCCTGTTTATGCCAACTTGAGCAGGTTGTTCTGTTACTTTACAAGCACCGCATTTTCCACCACAATCTACTTCAGTTTCATCTCCATCTTTAATTCCATTGAAACAGCTTGGTATAGGGGTACATGACTCGGTTTCATTAGGTTTGGCAATCTTGGTTCCGCAGCTGTTCCTGTCAATACATGTTCTAAGATGAGTATTATTTATACAAGTGCTCCATTCAGAACACTCCCATTTTTCCTCACAAATTATAGTTTCAGGAACATAAGTGCAGTTTCTTGTGAAGTTTCTTATATAATCCCTATAGCTGCATGCTTTATAATCTCTGCATGTCAGCATTTGTGTTCCATTGGGCATGCATTCTCCCCATGCGCTGCATCTCCAATCAGAAATGCAGCTCAAATCTATACCGCTGCTGCCTCCGCCTCCGCCTCCGCCTGATCCTCCTGAATCGCTTAAAGGACATCCGAATACAGAGTATCTCACTAAATTACTCACATTTATCAATCCATCTGGATCAGATGCTATAATATTGAAATATGCTAGCCCGCATTCAAGCCCTCTTATTGTTGTAAGGCTAGAATTGGATATTGTGATACTTATATAACTCTCGTTAAATATAAGTGCTTCATATGTCAGCTCGTCATTATCAGGATCTCCAAAATAGTTGTTAAGGAACAAGGTGTAAGCATTATTTTTCCTTAATGATTGATCAGGGATATTTCTAATTAGGTATGGGGCATGGTTATCGTCTATCACTTCAATATTTATATCTTCATAATAGGCATTATTTTCACATGTGCTGTCATCAAAAGCAAACACTCTTAATGTATGATTCCCAATATTTGATTCATCCAATATGACATTAATTATTCCTATGGATGAAACATTGAATAATGATGGATCTGTCAAGAACACCGCAGCATAAGACATTGAGTTATTGTCCGGATCAGTGGCATTTATTTGGCATGTAATCCTGTTCCCCCATATCATTGTTAGATTGCATGATCCTTCATATATGTCTATAGGGGGATTATTTAGGCACAGCATTGTTGTTCCTGATGCCAGTGCTGTCACTTGCTCTTCTGAAGTAAATTTCTGAATGCTATATTGAAGGTAGACTATTGTTACTATGTTAAGGGCTAATAAACCGATTACTGCCATTCCTAATACAATATTATCTTTCATTTCTTTAACCTTGATTTATGCTCATAGACTATTTCAGATAATTTGATCTTGATCCACTCAGACTTATTGACTTTAAGAATCCCTGATATTTCTTCAATATCCTTAAGAAGCTCTTTAGGCATTCTAATATTCAATTGCTCTGTTCTTGAGGATTTCTTAGCCATTTTATAATAGAGTATAGCGAATGATAGCGACTGCTATCATATCAATATATAATAATAGCTATTAATATACTTATGTATTTATAAAGTTTATCAATGAACCGGCAATTATGTCTTGTCATAAATAGAAACAGTTTTAATATGATGAGTATTTCGATCAGTATGGGAGTCATAGGCATAGCAGGGCCAAGTTGCAGCAGGAAATCAACAGTTGCAAGGATGTTAGCAGAAGATTTAGATACAAATACTTTTATTCTAGATGAATTTTAGATTCCAGGAAAGAAGATCTATGTTAATTATAAGGATGAGAAAGTAAGATCTTATGATAACCCAGAATTATATGATGCTAAAAGAATGGCTGATTATATTATTGCATTGAGAGACAAGGGATTTGTAAAAGGAATAAAGATTAATCTTAAAGAGCATAAAAGTGAAGCATTTGAGATGCATAAAAAGCCATATTTATTGGTTGAAGGATTTTTAATATATGCTTATGAGAGCCTTGGAAGCCTTATTGATTATAAGTTTTATATTGACATTCCGGATGAAGAGATCTTGAAAAGACGCAAGGTCAGGCCATTGCCTCCTCATGTTGATGAATCATTCATGAAAATCGGCATGGACGAATACAGAAGATATGGATCAATGCAGAAATATCTTTCTGGTGTCATAGTTTTAGATGGGATGAAAGATCCTGAATATCTGACAAATCAAATTCTGCAGTATTTACAAAAACATTTATAAAAACCTTCTTTATTCATTGTCTTATGCCGAGGTGGCACAACCTGGTACTGCGCTGACATAATTCCTTCGAAGAGATTATGACGCAAGATTGCTAAGTACGAATGTGCTTATGATTACCGCGCAATACGCATTGATCCAGTGTCCGAAAGGATTTGTGGGTTCAAATCCCACCCTCGGCGTTTAGTGGGCTTGAGCTTTGCTCAACCCACACTTTTTATCAAATTTTTCGTAAAAATTTGGTGGAAATCCCACCCTCGGCGTTTTTATTATTCTAATTCAGGCCATTTCCTGTTGATTATGCACTCCTGTCTGCGTAAATAATTTTTTTTAAGAAAAGCTTTTTAAATGAACTAATTTTCTGCCCTACCATAGCGGGGTAGGGCAGACAGGAGTGCCCGATGATCCTATTGACCTAGTAGGAGCGGAAGGCTCATAAGCACTCTGAGAGACCCATAGGTCGCTGGCCAGAGATGACAAATCTCTGGGCGAATTCAAAAAAGGCAATCGACTCGTTCGAGACCTCTTGAAAGTCCAGCCCCCGCTATTTTTTCTTGAATCAAATATGATAAATCCAGATATGCTTCTTCATGATGGTCATTAATACTGGATTCAAATCCCGAGTCCTTTACGTAGTCACTAGATAATAATAAAATTTATAAATAATGTGTTTGTCCTTAATATATGGTCGATAAGACAAATACGCCAAAACAATTAGGTTTAGATGAAGTCATAGCTAGAACTAGCTTTTTGACTTCCACTCAAAAGCAAAAATTTTATACGGCTCTAATAGAAGTTCCGAGATACACTCCTGAGTATATAAGCAGATTCTTTGAAAAGCATGAAATATCGATGGCTAATCAGATAGAATGCATGAATTTACTTGTGGCAAAGGGAACTAATTTTCAGACTATGGAGATGCTGATTCAGAACGGCTATAACCTGCAGCAAATAGACAGGGTATTAGACATTCATAGGAATAATCTTCCCTCCTACATCAGAACTACGGTTAGAGAAATAGATAATGATCCTGAGCATGTTCCAGACCTTAGAGACTTTATATCATATGATCACATAATTTTCTTAGATAGCATCACTGGCAGAAATGTCGATAATAAGATGATACAGCATTATATTGACAAAGTCACTGAATTTATCGATGATAATAATTTGCCTATCGGTGTCGGAGAAGCGCTATATGAAATAGAAGAGACATATGCAAGGCTTAAAAATAACATGACATTTGATGCCGCAATAATCCAAGCCTTAAATAAAATTCCTGAGGATAATCTTAATATTGAACAGCTAGAGGAGCTTGATGATTCTAGTTTATGTTTTGACAGGTTTTGCAATGGCGACCCCGGATATAAATAAAATTCTGAAATCAATAGAGAAGTACGGTATCATGCCAGAGTTTGTCAGTAGCTTGAATTTGGTTCAGGCAGTTGAATATATGAAAAATCATTTTGATAGAGTTCTTCCAAAAATATATCGTGTCGATTTAGGGCTAGCAGATGATGATGAAGTGTTCAAAGACTTCAATAATACCCGGTCAATCATAAGAGATTCTTCTTTTGAGAAGATATATTGGGCGTCAAAAGAAAAGAGAAAAAAATCTAATAGAAAACTTGCACTTTCTCAAGAGAAAGAATTGGTCTATACAACAAGGATGGACAAAGGACTCGAAAGATTCGTATTAGGGGAATATCTCGACATTTTAAGAGCCTCTGTGGCAAATAGCGCGTTAGTCATAAACACCGTCAATCCCATCTATGGAAATAATTTTTTCATAGATGCTCAGAGAATGTTTCAAAATGAATGGTTTAAGGATAAGGTTAATGAGCACAATGCCTTGATAGAGCAGACAAGAATAGATAGGGTTAATCAGACAACAAAGTCATTTGGCGGTAAATTAGGAAAAAATCAGGAAAGTATTGATACTCTAGAAAAAAGAATAAAATATGTTGATGAGTTCTTTAGAGACTATGAAACTTCAGAAATGCCATTCGATAATTTTGTCAGTTTAAGATATAAAGATTTTAAGTCTCGAGTATCAGAAAGCGGCTCAGGAGCATTATTTCTTCAATATGAAGACCTAAGGTTGGCACTCGCTGATTATAGAAAAGAACATAAAAAGAGTAGGAAGAATGATGAATATACTCAGACCACAAGAAAATTCATGAAATTGATATCTGCCTTGAATTCCCAACTTCAAGAGTCTCTAGATGAAGATATGAACTTCTTCAGGGGGTTCTTTAGGTTTAATCTCCTTCAGATTGATTCTAGAAGATATAAGCTATTCGCCGATAGCAGTCTGCTTAAAGAACATATAAAGAAATTCGGTGGAATATTCTACGGAGATTTTAATGAACAGCTTATAAAATCAGATGAGAATTATAGAAAATTAAGTAATGATTACGAGATGCAGAAACAAAAGAGAGATTCCTCATATCCTGATCTTGTTAAGAGTAGGAGGAAAATAAAGGATTATCTGAAAAAAGAACACAAACACTTGATAAGCGACAAGTTGAATGATAGTGATATTAGTAATATATTAGACCTGATCAAGAAGCAGGATACTTTTTCTCCAGATGATGCAGTCAAAGAGATTCTAATAAATTACTATACCTGCACTAAGAAACATTCAGCTCTCCAAACAGAGTTTGAAAAAACCCGAAAACAATTGACTGAATATTCTCTTAACAACAAGGTAGAGTTATTTAGAGCATATAAACATGACGAATTCATGAAGACATTAAAGAATTATCATATAAATAAAATAAAGAAAATGATTAATACCTTAAATAAGTATCATAGCAGGATAAAAGAAAGGATATATGATTTAGAAGAGCAAGTATCTGAAAATGCTTCTGAAGATATTGTAAGCCAAAAAATGAATTTTTCAGAGCTCGTAAAGTTCTACATTAGAGCCCTTCCAGACAAAAATCGTATTTTAGAACAATCCAGAGTGCTAAATAAAAATAGGCTCGAGACAATAACCTTATTGGCATTTGATGATTCTGGAAATATCTATTACCATAATTTAAGAGGGTTTGATTACTCTATAAGCAAAAATATGCTTCAGAAGACAAACAGAAAGATTGCGGCCATTGTGCCAAGTTTTATGCTGCTTAAATATGTGGATGTAAGTGCTCCTAGTAATGCCAAGCTATTGAAGTTAGGTGATGGTTCTGGGGATATTAGGATGTATCCTTCAATAATATTGGCTAATGATCTATATAATAGGTTGCTTTCAGACCCGATAAAAGGCAGTGTTATAATCTCTTCTGAAAAATCTGGAGAAGGTTTCCAATATAGAGTTGAAGGGATTGTAGGTGCAGAAAAGCTTGATATCCAAAATATTTATTAAAATATGATAATTCTATCAATTTATGACCATATATAAATCAAAATCCTTTCTCGCTCCTTTGTCTGGGATAAATGATCCTGCATTCAGGTTATTATGCTCTGAATTAGGGGCAGGATTGACTTATACAGAATTAATCAGTATTCATGGTATATTACATCATAAGGATAATATTAGGAGTTTTATTGAATATTCTGACAATGAAAAGCCTAGAGCAATACAATTATTCGGTTCAGATATTGAAAAAACAGTTCAGGCAGCTGAAATTGTTGAGAAACATTTTGATATAATAGATTTCAATCTTGGATGTCCGAGCCCTAAAATAACTGAACAGAATGCAGGAGCAGCATTATTGAAAAAACCTGAACATGTCAAGAAGTTATTATCAAAATTAGTCAAGGCTGTTGATAAGCCTGTATCAATTAAAGTCAGGGCAGGCATTGACAATAAGTCTTGTTTTTTGTTTAAAAATATTGCAAAAATTGCAGAAGAGTCAGGAGTAAGCATGATTGCATTGCATGCAAGAACATTAAAACAAGGATATTCAGGGAAAGCAAATTGGGAATGGATAAAAGAATTAAAGGAAAGTGTTTCTATTCCTGTTATTGGAAATGGTGATGTTAATACTCCTGAGGATGCAGAGAAGATGATTAAAGAGACTGGATGTGATTATGTTATGATAGGCAGAGCATCAATTGGCAATCCTTTTATTTTCAAACAATGCAATGATTATTTCAAGAATGGAAAATATGAAGTATTAAATGATAAGAAAAAAATTGATTATTTTTTCAAATATCTTGAATATGCAAAAGAGTTTGATGTATCTTTCTCAAAGATCAAAGTCCATGCAATGTGGCGCACAAAAGGCATGATAGGCGGAGCAGGATTGAGAAGAGAGATATCACAGGTTAAGAATTTAGATGAATTAAAAAAAATATTTCACAAACTTTATTAAACATCTCATCAATTACACGTTATGGCATTCATAGCAGGGATCGATGAGGCCGGCAGATAAATCTTTTGGGATTTAGCCGAGAGGTCCATTAATCGGTCCTTTAGTTATAGTTTGTGCAGCGATAGCTCAAGATAGATTAAGCATTCTTAAGGAGCTTGGTGTCAAGGATTCTAAGTTATTGACTGAAAAGCAAAGAGAGGAAATATTCAAGAATATTGAGCATCAACTAAAATATGAACTGACTATCATTCAACCTAAGGATATTGATGAAGCTGTTAATGCAAAATCCTATAATCTTAATTGGCTTGAAGCAGACAAGGCAGCTGATCTATTGAATAAGATTGATACAAAACTTGATAATGATGTTTCAGAGGTAATAGTTGATTGTCCTTCTAATAATACTAATGCCTATAAGAATTATCTTAAACAAAAGGTTGATAATGAAGAAATGAAATTAACTGTTGAACATAAAGCAGATCTAAATCATTTAATTGTTGGAGCAGCATCAATAATAGCCAAAGTGACTAGAGAGAAAGAGATTGAGAAGATAAAGAAAAAGATCAAGATAGACTTTGGCTCCGGATATCCATCTGATCCTAAGACAAAGGAATTCCTGAAAAAATATTATTCACAATATCCATTGATATTCAGAAAGTCTTGGGAGCCATACAAGAGCATTGTTTCTTCAAAAAGCCAGACTAAATTATTCAGTTGATATTGTCTGGCTCACGTAGCTTATGAGACTGATTGTATACCGAGTTATTCATTATCGTTGATTAATCAAAAAGTTCGCTAGCGGGCAATGTTCAGTTAACTATTTAAATAACCTATTATTGGATGAAAGAATGGGAAAACCACCTTTAATGAATGATCCTTCTAAGCAGCCATTGTACTTTAATCCTCATAATGAGCAATTCCATCATCCAGAAGATGATAATCCTGTATTTGTGAAGAAGATTCTTCCGGTAATAAAATATGTTGCAAACATAATCATTGTTCTATTGATACTAGCATTAGTGATAACTATATTATACAAATTATATATTCTGTTCTTCAAAGATCTCATTTCAGGAGACTTTAATTCAATAATCAATGACTTGTTATTGACATTGATCCTTATTGAATTGTTCACAATATTATATTCATATCTTCAGAAGCATTACATCAAGGTTGAAAGGGTTGTTGAATTGGGAATGATCTCAATCATAAGAGAGATGCTGTTTAAAGTTGAGGTATTTGAAGCAAATAAGATCTATGCAATAGCAGTCCTTCTTGTAGCTTTTGGAGCATTGTTCTTTATTGAGAAATACTATTCAAGGACAAGGAATGTGTAGAAAATGAAACTCGATGTGCCATTAATCAGGCAACCTAAAGGTTCTGTTGATTGTGGAATAGCTGGCTTAGCAATGATTATGAAGTATTATGGTTCTAATGTTTCATTTGAAAAGCTGAAAAATGAGATATCTGTTGATAAAATAGGCACATATGCACCGTAGCTAGGGTTATATCTTATTAAAAAAGGATTTAAAGTATCGATAATAACTCATCATCCAGAAATATTTGCTGCAAAAGATAAGAACCTATCAAAAAATGGAATCACTAAAAGAATCATTGCAAAGCTTACTAATAAGTCAAACAAGGTATTAAATTTTTTTAAGAAATTTTTAGATAATGGAGGAGAAATCAAAGTAAAGATTCCTGAAGAATCAGACATAATACAAGAAATCAGGAATAAAAGGCCATTAGGTGCTTTAATGACAACGAATTTTATTTATGGCAAAGAACCAAAATTTAATTTCCATTTTAACATAATAACAGGTATTGATGACAAATATGTATATGTAAATGATCCACTTCCAGATTCAAGAGGTGGCAAAAAGAAATATACTAAAAAAGACTTCTTCTATGGACTATATGCCTCTGCGTATGGAGATTTGGATAATGTATCGTTGTTGTTGGTTAGAAAGCCATAAGATTTATATATTTCTGCTCAAACCATCAAATTTATATATAGTTAGTAGATAATTTCCACTGATTTATGGTGAGGTAATGTCTAGACTTACACGTATTACAAGACTTGAAATAAAGGGTTTTAAATCATTTGCCAATAAGATTGAACTTGTATTTGGAGATCAATTCAATTGTGTTCTAGGTCCAAATGGATCGGGAAAATCTAATGTAATGGATGCATTATGCTTTGTTCTAGGAAAAGGTTCAAGCAAAGAGATGAGGGCAGAGAAAAGTTCTAATCTTATATATAATGGTGGAAAGCTTAAGAATCCTGCTAAAGAAGGAGAGGTAAGCATATTCTTTGATAATACATCAAAAGTGTTTCCTGAGATAAAGGATGAATCAAAAAGAAAAAAGCCGCAGGAAAAAAAATATAAAGATGAAATAAAAATCACTAGAATTATTAAGGAAAATGGTCAATCTAATTACAAGATAAATGACAAGACAAAAACAAGGCAAGAGATTCTTGATCTATTAGCATTTGCAAAGATCAATCCTGATGGCTATAATATTGTTCTTCAAGGTGAAATAGTCAATCTTATTGAGATGTCAACACAACAGAGAAGAGAGATGCTTGAACAGATTGCAGGGCTTTCAGTTTATGAGGAAAAGAAGGAAAAAGCATTAAGAGAACTTCAGAGAGTTGAAGAAAAAATGAATGAAGTAGAGATTATTCTTGCAGAAAGAAAAACTCATCTTAATGAATTAAAAAGAGACAGGGATCAAGCACTAAAATTTAAAGACTTGAATGATAAGATAAAAAGAAACAAAGCAACAATATTAAACTCAAAAATAAATTCTCAATCAACAGAAAAAGGCAAATTAACAAAAGAAATTGATGAAGGCAATAATAAGATAGCCAAATTAAATGAAGAATGCAATAAGCTTAAAGAACAGATAGAAAACAAAAAGCACGAGATAGATAAGATCAATAAGGAAATTGAGGAGAAAGGAGAAAAAGAACAAGTATCAATACATAAAGAGGTTGAGAGATTAAAAATTGATCTAGCATTAACTAGTCAGAGAAACAGTAATATTGATCAGGAGCTTTCAAAAATCGATGAGAGAAGATCTCAATTACAGAATAATTTTAGTGATCTTAATGAAAGGCTTGAAAGACTTGCGTTACAAAAAAAAGAGTTAGAGAATCAGATTTCTTCTAAGGATAAAGACTTAAAGCAGGTCGAGGATAAGATCAAGGCATTTATGCAGAAGAATGATCTTGATAACATAAGAGTCATTGATAAAGAAATAGAAGAGATTGATAAGAATGCTGAATCATTGAATGAGGAAATACAGAAATTAAGAGAGCAGCAGCAAAATCTTTTAAGAGAAAAGGACAAGACAGAATTAATAATTGCTAATATTGATGAAAGCATAGATAATGTCTTAAAACTTGAAAAAGAAAACAAGGATCAAATTCAAAAATTAAAACATAAAAAAGATGAATTCAAAAAAACAACACTTGAATTAAACACTCAATTATCAGAGAATTCAAGTCTTGCAGCACAGATTGATAATGCTAGATCAAGAATATTAAGCAGAAAAGAGGATTTAGTTAAATTAAATGCGAGAGATTCATCTCTTAAAGAAAGTGTCGCTGCAGGAGTTGCAGTCCAGAAGATTCTAGAGCTGAAAAGTACAAAGCCTGGGATACATGGATTAGTAAGCAGTCTTGGAAATGTCAAATCAGAATTCAGTCTTGCATTAGAGGTTGCAGCAGGACAAAGAATCAAGAGTGTTGTTGTTGAAGATGATAAGGTTGCTGCTGAATGCATAAAGTATCTTAGGGAGAATAAATTAGGAGTTGTTACATTTCTTCCATTAAACAAGATAAGAAGTGTTGCTATAAAACCCGAATTAAAAAATCTTAAGGCTCCAGGAATCAGGGGATTGGCAATTGACTTAATAACTTATGATCCTAAATTTGAGAAAGTCTTTAGCTATGTATTTGAAAATACAATAATTGTTGATGATATTGAGACAGCAAGAAAGATCGGTATAGGAAATTACAGAATGGCCACAATGACAGGAGATCTGGTTGAGACTTCTGGAGCAATGCAGGGCGGTTTCAGACAGAAGACAGCTCTTGGATTCCAGGAAAAAGAATTAAGAGAGGATATTGAAAAACTGAACAAGGAGATTGATGATAGCAATAGAGTCATTCAGAATCTTGAGCAGAAAAGAGCAGACAATGAGGAATTGATAGGAAGATTAAGAGAACTAAAAAGCAGTCTTGATGGAGAGATTTCAGCAATGGAAAAAACATTGCATCTTGATTCAAATGATCTTGACATAAGCAAAAAACAGAAATCAGAATTAAACAAGCAATTAAAGAATCTTGAAAAAGACATTGATGATATCATGAGCAAGACTTCTGAGAAAAACAAAGAGCTTGCACAATTTAAGATGAAGAAACAGCAGTTAAGAGACAGGATCAATGAATTGAGAAATCCTGCATTATTAGCTGAATTAAATGCTTTTGAGCAGAAAAAAGAGCAGATCAAAGAAGATATCAACAATATGAGAATGGAAATTAGAAATAATGATGCTCAAATAATCAATGTATTAAATCCTGAAAGAGAGAATATACAGAAAATCCTTAAACAGCAGGATAAAGAGAAGACATCTTTTGAGGATGAGAAAGATGCACTGAATAAAAGGATTAGAGAACAAGAATCTTCACTTAAGGAAAAAGAGGAAGTTGAAAAGAAGTTCTTTGAACAATTCAAAGGCCTGTTCAATAAAAGAAATAAGTTTGCTGATGAAGTCTCAAAACATGAATCTGATGTTTCAAGAAAACAGGATGAATCAAGAAGCATAGAGCAGAAAGTTAATATTACTTCATTGCAATCAGCTGAAATCAGGGCTCATTTATCAGGAATGATAGAGGAGTTCAAACAATATGAAGGAATTGAATTGTTTACTGATAAGCCAGAATCAGAAATTCTTAAGGAGATAGCCCAATTCGAGAAATTACTAATAGACATTGGAGCTGTAAACATGAGAGCTCTTGAGATCTATGAAAAGATAGAAAAAGAATACAAGACATTTATTGAAAAGAAAGATAAAATAATCAAAGAGCGTGAATCAGTATTAGTTATGATCAATGAGATTGATTCAAGGAAAAAAGAATTGTTCATGAAAACATACGAAATACTCGACCATAATTTCAAAGTGATATTCTCTGCATTATCAACAAAAGGAGAGGCAAGCCTTGAATTAGAGGATCCGAATGATCCATTTAATGGAGGATTATTATTGAAAGTAAGAATTACAGGAACTAAATTCCTTGATATTAAATCACTTTCTGGGGGGGAAAAGACAATGGCAGCAATTGCATTCATTTTTGCAGTCCAGGAATATGATCCTGCTCCATTCTATATTCTTGATGAGGTTGATGCTGCTCTTGACAAAAAGAATTCAGAGCAATTATCGCAATTGATAAAGAATTATGCAAACAAGGCCCAATACATTATAATTAGTCATAATGATTCTGTGATCTCAGAAGCAGACACTCTTTATGGCGTATCAATGAATGAGCATGGAATATCAAAAGTGACTAGTTTGAAGATATAATTTTATATATTTCTATTTTTTCTCTGTCAATGATTCCAATGCGTCATTTATGCCTTTTGCTGTCTTGTCCCAGGAGAATCTTTCAATAACAGTTGCTCTAGCATTTTCTCCAAGTTTTTGTCTTAATACAGAATCGTTGATAAACCTCTCTATCTGCCTGACTAGATGATATGGATTCTGTTTTTCAAAGAACAATCCATTAAAACCATTTTTAATGTATGATCTTATGAAACCTACTTCTGTACTTATACAAGCTAACTTGCAGGACATTGCCTCAAGCATGCTCAAACAAGTTGTCTCTGTCAATGATGTCAAGCAATATATATCCATTATTTGAAGATATGGTATAGGATTATTTTTTGATCCGATCATAATAACATCTTTCCTATCATAAAACTGTTTCTTTACTGATTCAACACCATCCCCAACAATCATTAATTTAATATTCGTATAATGATTTTGCAGTCTAGTAAATGCTCTTAATAATGTGACTAGATCTTTTTCTCTGCCTATTCTTCCATGATAACCAATGACTATGTCAGAAGGTTCGATATTCAGTTTATCTCTTAATTCTTTTCTTGTTGCATCATTATCCAATGGCTTGAATTTTTCTGTATCAACACCAAGGTTAACAATAACTGATCTTGTCCTGATATTATTCCACATGAATATCTCAGCAACATTATTTGATGGCATTATTATCAGATCACACCTATTATATAGATTCTTTGCAACTCTTTTTGCAAGTATTCTAGAATATTTTTTTAATAATATATTATGCATAGCTTTTGGGACAAGTTCCCATTCAATGCTGTGAATGAAGCTCACTAATGGCTTTTTGTATTTCTTTGCTGCATTGATTGCAATTGATCCTACAGATCCTATACTTTGACAGAAGACAATATCTGATTGCTTGACAAATTTTCTGATAACATATGGCTTGAATTTTGCTGCAGGAAAATCTCCTACTTTAATAATATTTGATAAAGGTATCGTAATTATTCTTATGTTTGGATCTTCATATACTCCATAATCAGGGGCAATTACTGTGATCTCGTAATTCTCTTCTAGTCTCGGAATTATTTCTGATAAGAATCTACTTATTCCATCCCATCTAGGAAGGAAATTATCTGTTGCTATCAACAGTCTTTTTTTATCTTTTGCTTCTGTCATCTTATCTTATAAAAAACCTCTGCAAATTTCATTTTATTTAATATTCCTGATAGCCATGCCTTTAGGTAAACACTCCATAAGAGTGTTGTTAATGCAACCTGTTGGCTCTCAAACATCTTCAACGCCTTGATTTTAATCTTGAATGTTGATGATATATCAATAACAATTTTTGGATGATGTTGTTTCTTTATATTAAATAAATTCCATATATCAAACATATACACCTCTGACTTGTATTTCATTTTATCAAGAGTATCTAGAAGAAGTTTGTTTAATACTCTATGATCAGGAAGAGGATCATCATGAGAATGAGTAAATATTCTTGTAGGTTTGTGTTCTAGTATTAATTTCTTAAGCTTGGCATACATTTTTTTACTTTTGAATTGCTCTGCAAACTTATTCTCATCAAGTCCCAAAAATATGACTCCGCTGCCACCAATATATTTATCAACATCCTTTGCTTCTTTAACTCTTGCGGAGGCAATGATCTCTTTTTTTATTAATGGAGAGGAAAAATGTCCGTAAGAGAATATTATTGTGAAGATCTCTTTGCCTTCTTTTGCATATTTGGCTATTGTTCCGCCTGGACCAAATATCTGATCGTCAGAATGCGCACAAATAATCATTATGTTGTTCGGGTCTGGCTTAATCATTATCACAGAATTGTATCAGAGGTTTTTAAATTTAACCAAATGACCATGCCATCAAGCAAACCTCATGTTGCAATATTAATTTATTACAAGTGTGCCTGTCATTTCACGATGCCCAGAGCCGCAATAAGTGTTGCAATAAAAGTCATAGGTTCCTGATTTGTCTGCAGTAAATTCCAATACTTTCTCTTGCCCAGGGCTGATTGGCGCAGTATCGACATTTAATCCAGGTATTGCCAGGCCATGCGTCCCGCTTGTTACAGAGAATATTATCTTGACATTATCTCCTTTATTGATTTGAGGTCCTGTAACATCAAACCCGAAATTATATCCTACAATATTTATAGTCTTAATGTTGTTTGTTTGAGTATTTGTTGTGGTGTTTGGCTGCGTTGTTTGCGTGTTTGTATTACCTACAGTATTTCCGTTATTTGAAGAGATATAATCTTGTCCTCCTTGATTATTTGTTGATACTGTATTTCCAGTAGGCTTTACCTGTTGTGTACATCCAACTAATAATCCTAAAACCAAAATCATTGCAATTATTCCATAAATCTTCATAATAAACACCTCATAGTATAAAAAGGATACTATGATGTCTTTTTAAAGTTTCTCAAAAATCAAAGATTTTTGATGACACAGAAATCTAAAGATTTCTTTTGTGTTAAAGATAAAGAATGCGTCAGCCGAGATTCACTGGACATTCACGCGCAGGGTATTTAAACAGATAAACATTTCTCTGCTGAACCTTTCGAAATATCTTCATTCTGAGTGAGAAGATATTTCTCAGAGGTTCATCATGAAACCATATTTGAAAATAAATTATTTATGCAGGGATATTGTCCGACTTCACGCACATTTATGTGGAGATGGTTGTTTGTATGAAAAACTGGAAAAACCGAGCAGATCTAATATCCTCAGAGGCAGAGTAGGAAGATTCAAGAGATATGTCGTAGATTATTCTAATGTAGATAAGAATTTACTTGATGAATTTCAGAGGATTATATACGAAATTGCTCCCTTATCATATATCTCAAGAGGAAATAATTTTGTTAGAGTCAGAAATAAGACACTTTTTTATTATATGAAAAGTTTAGGATGCGGGAAAACCGAAGATTGGCATATATTTGAATATATATTAAAGAATCATCAATATAGATTAATATGGCTGGCTGCTTTTATTGATGATGAAGGATGTATTAAAAATAACTCTATAGAGATATATACGACTAATGAAAAAGGAAAAAATCAAATAATAAGATTATTAAAATCAGAAAATATTAATTGTAAGATTTACATAAGAAGACCTTCAGATAAACATCCGAGATTTTTGTACACGATAAGTCTATCCGGATTAAATCTATGTCGGCTTAGGAGTTTGAATTTGGTTCACTCAAAAAAGAAAAATAAATTTAAGGAACTTATAAGAGATAAATGCGCTCGCCGGGATTTGAATTCCCGAATCGTTCAATCAAGAAACGATTTCCCGGGCACCCGGCTAGCCTCTTTTTCTGCAGATGCAGAAACAATGGAAGGCCGGAGTCATAACCGCTAGACCACAAGCGCATTGATGAAAGAAAAAATTATGGATTTATAAAATTAGTGGAAATATGATTAGCATGATATCAATCAAAGATATATTGTTTTGCGGCAATTCTTATTTCCACAAGTGCATTTCATTTCAAAACCTGAATGCTTGTCTTCAGAATAATTGCCTGTTATCTCTTCGCCTTTTTTTATATTTCTCTTCGCCACATCACAGAAGTTCTTAATGTATGTATTTGCCTTGCAGGAATGATTGACATATTTGGCAGGTCTCTGGTTAAGGATATATTTCTTTTTATAATATGCTATATATTTCTTATCTTTATTGGAGAGTTTATCAACATCTTTTTTATTTAATTGATGGGATATGTCCCATTTTATTACTATTTCACCTTTCTTAAAGTCTCTTGCTGCAAAGACGCCATATCCATTAATCTTCGATTTTTTTACAACAACATCTTGCATGAGCTTGTTCATTAGTTTTGATTTATCAATTTTACCAAATAAGAACTATTTCTTTGCTTTGATCTGTTTAGTCTCATCAATCAATAAAGTCATTTGATCAATTGCTATAGTATTTAATTTCTCAAGTCTTTTTGTTTTCTCAATTTTCTCCTTTATAAATAATGCGTTTAGATTCTCAAGATTTGATAAACATACTAATTGTGTGACATCTGCGTAATCTCTAATATTTCCTTCTAATTCAGGGTTTCTTTCTCTCCATTCCTTTGCAGTCTTTCCGAATAATGCAAGATTAAGTATATCTGCTTCCGTAGCATAAATTAGGTTTTCCTCACTTCTAGTAATTTTTTCTGGTATAAGATGTTTTTGTATTGCATCTGTATGTATTCGATAATTTATTTTTGTTAGTGTTCTCTTAATATCCCAGTCTAATGATTTTCTTTCATTTTCCTCATCTTTTAGCCTCTGGAATTCTCTAATCAGGTATAGCTTAAATTCAACAGATATCCATGAGGCAAATTCAAAAGCAATATCCTTATGGGCGAATGTTCCCCCATATCTTCCTGGTCTGGAAATAATACCTTTGGCACTTGTCTTTTCCATCCATTGTGTAGCTGTAAGCACAAAACTGTTTAATCCTGCTCTTTTTCTAAACCCGTCGAATTCGACGGGATTAAAATCTTTGTTATTTATCTTCTCCCAAATACCTAAAAATTCTATTGTATTCCTATTCCTCAGCCAATTTTTTATGATATCATCTGTTCTCTCATCCTTATACCTGGCAATATCTGTCAAGGATATATATTCTTCGTCCTTTATTGAGATGTTACTTCCTAATACACTTATTTTGACCATAAAATAGGTAAGTGATAATCCTTAATATGCCTTTATCATAGAATTTCGGAAAATATTTGGGAATAGTAGTATGCTTTATATATAGTATTTTTTCATTTCCGGAAGGTTTACAGAGATTGATGGATAATTTTAAGTTTTCTAATCAAGAATTATTTCCTTACTTTAATTTGTCCAGTCTCTATTTCATGCAATAATAATGCGAATTTTTTCATCAATTCTTCTCTTTCCTTTAATAATTTCTCTTCTCTAGACATTTTATATCCTTGACCCTTCCTGCCTTAACATCCTCTAGGCTCTCTATCATATCTCTAAGAAACTCATTCTGATCTTCTAATGTTTTTTCTTTTCTGTTCATAGTCATCGTAAATTGTTGTTGTTTAAATTTTTTTATGGGTTAATATGAGAATTATTTTATTTCCATTTTTTATCAGTAAAGAAAACCAATATTCCGGGAGCGATTAATAATATTGAAATTATAATACCTACTATGCCTAATGTAGTGCTCATTCTGAACACGTGTGCAACAAATATGGTTATTAAGAATAATAATCCAATAATAATTGATAATACTCCAGAAGTTCTGAATAATAAGGATTTCTTTATAGATATATATTTTCTTATTAGTAATGCAAAAAATATGAATACTATGCCCATAATTGTGAATACTATTAAACCGAGTCCGGCAATAAAAAGCATCATTATAAATAATATTATCGCAGTTAATGTAGATCCTGATATTCCTAAAATTCCTCCGACTTTAGAAACTACTGGTTCTGGACTAAGTATTCCTGTTATTGATGGCGGAAGTGTTATGGTAATAATTTGTGATAGCAAAATTCCTATAATTACCCATATAGGGTGATTGTGAAATGCATTGAATGCGCCTTCTGCACTGAATCCTGCTATTGCTAAAAGCAATAACGTTATTAAAAGACAGATGATTGATAGCCATACTGTAATATAGAAAAATGAACGAGCAATAATTTCTTTTGCTAATCCAAGGAATTTCTTCCAGTTCATAATTAATAGGTAGATAGTATATTTAAAAAGTTTTTTAAGATAATTAAAGTACAAACAAACATTTATAAACACTCCTTAACTTCTTTCATTATTAAAAGAACTTTTGAGAGCTGGCGCATGTCAAGAACAAGCGGTTCTTGATCATGATCAGAATTTTTCGATAAATGAAAAATTCTGACATTCTTATGTTGCTTGCTCACAATCAATGGGCAAGTTAATTGCATACTAAAATTTGATTGGTTATAAGATTCTTTTGGAGATAAAATGAAGTTTGAAGAATTAAACTTGAGACCAGAACTGCATAAGGCAGTTCATAAATTAGGCTTTACTGAAGCCACAGAGATACAGGCAAAATGTATTCCGGTAATATTATCTGGAAAGGACATGGTTGGACAGAGCCAGACAGGTTCGGGAAAGACAGCTGCATTCGGATTGCCTATACTTAATATGATTGAGGCAGGAAAAGGAGTTCAATCAATTATATTAACACCAACAAGAGAGTTATGCGTTCAAGTGCATGATATTATGCGCCAGATGGCGCAATTCATGAGGATAAGGATGGCATCTGTTTATGGCGGTGTAAGCATCAGTCCACAGATTGATGAATTGAGAAGAGCAGAGATTGTTGTCGGAACACCAGGAAGAGTGCTTGATCATTTAGACAGAAAAACATTAGATCTTTCTAAAGTTAAGATATTTGTTTTAGATGAAGCAGACAGGATGCTTGAGATGGGATTTATTGATGATATTAAAATAATATTGAAATATGTTTCAAAGGATAAGCAATCATTATTGTTTTCAGCAACAATGCCAACACCAATAAAAGGCATAGTACAACATAACTTTAAGAATCCTATATTTATTACAGGACAGAAACATGTTGATAAATCATTATTGAAGCAGATTTATTATAATTTACAACCGCATGAGAAATTCTCTTTGCTAGTGCATTTATTGAATCAGAAAAAAGGCATTTCATTGATTTTTTGTGCAACAAGAAACGAGGTTGATGTTGTAAACAATAATCTAAGGAAGCAGGGTGTAAGGACAGTTGCAATACATGGAGGATTGACGCAAAGCAAGAGATTGCATACTGTTGAGATGATAAAGAAAGAGCATGTAAATGTTTTGGTTGCAACAGATGTTGCTGCACGCGGATTGGATATAAGAAATATTGATCATGTCTATAATTATGATCTTCCTAAATCATCTGAAGACTATACTCATAGGATTGGAAGAACTGCAAGAGCAGGTGATGAAGGAGAAGCAATAACATTATTAACACATGCTGATTATGATAAATTCTCAAAGATATTGAGTGATAGGAATATAAAGATCGAGAAAGGGGTAATGCCTGCTTTTCCAATGATTAAGTTCGAGAGATTGAGCCGAGATTCTTCCCGTGGTGGATCATTTAGAGGTTCTAGCTATCATAGAGGTCCAAGCGCATATAGAGGTCCTAGTGAACATAGAAATGTAAGCAAAGGCTTCCATAAACCATTTGACAGATCCAGTACAACAAGCCAGGACAGGAACGAGCGCAGAAGAAGAAGAGAAAGAAGATAAATATTTTTTTAATTTTTAAAAAATAAAAAATAAAAAAAAATTATTTAACTGCTAGAGTCTTTGCGTTCACTGGCTTACCTGTTGTTGCTTTAGTCACTTCTTGCTTCACCAAGTTGGCAACTCTCTGTTTAGATTCCAATACTGAGCTTACTGCTACTTTCTTGAATGGAACAAGATTTTTTCCTTGAATAGCTATTGATTTTGCATAACTGTCAAATGTAAATTGTCCCCATCCTGATGTGCTCATCCTGTATTCTTGTGGTCTCAGATAAATACTTAAATACAAATTAGAACTTACATTTTTTGATGAGATGTTTAGCGGTGCGAGGTATGTTACTTGTGTTGGACAATTATCTAGAGACGTTCCCTACCAGATATTTTGTTGTGTGCCTGAATACGCGTTATAGGATAAATAGCATATCCCTCCATTTGAGTTTTTTGCCTCAAAATATACATAATATTCATTTGTTACAGTATTCTTCAGTATTGATCCTGAAATCAGAGTCGGATATGAGTTAGCGTTACTGTTAAATGTGTAAGTATCTTGTTTACAATCTTGTTGTGTATTGTTATTATATATAACACATCCCCAAGCTGAACACTGTGCTGACATAGATTGAAAACTTAATGAAATCGTTCATCTCAGCGAACAAAAATAATGATATTCATTAGAATTCAACTAAAAATCTTCTTTATATGATCTTCAACTTCTTTTTTTGTCTTCGGAGTTATTTTCTGAGATCCAGAAAGCTTCTCAAGTGCAAGGATTGATTGCTGTAGTTTATGTTTCTGTACTGCTTCCCTGACTGAATGTCTTATGAATTCCTGAAGATTTGAATATCCTTCTATAATAGATATGGACTCTGCATCTTTCAATATCGAGTCTGAAAAGCGTATGCTTACTAGTTTATTGACCATAACAATAGATTTATTCCTGCTTTTATAAATGTTATCTTTTGATGTCAAAAAGCATCGCTTTTTGAAACAGAAAAATCTTTGATTTTTCTTTGTGTCATATCTCATCAGCACTTTTTATAGGTATTTTAGCAATTATAAAATCTTTTTTGTTTCTAGTAACAATCACATCCACATTTGAACGTTCTGCAATGCAGATATGAAGTGTATCATTGAAGTGTGTTGGAGGTCTTTTAGCAAGAGATTTGTCTGCCAGTGTTGCGAATATTGTTTCTATTTTATGTGATATTAACCTCATAAGACTATCTGAATTAACTTTCTGGAATGATAATTCTTCAAGAACCACATCAGAAATTACTATCGTATGCATACAGGAAATCACCCTAATGAAAAAATCATATGCAGCACTATTTCTGTCATTAAGGAAATCCATAAAAACATTTGTGTCAACATATACTCTCATAAATCGAGTAATGATTGATTCTTCATAATATTTTTGGCTGTATTTTCGGAGGATTTCCGTTATTTGCAGTAAATCTTCCGCTTTTTCTTTGAGAAAGACTTATTAATTAGAATTAGGAATGTAAATCTGCCATAATGTTATGGTGATTTTATCATAACAAATGAGAGACAGTGTCTCTCTAATCAAAGAAGAATAAACCTTTATAAATCCTATTTTATTTCTGGAATCATGGTTTTAGATAAGTTAGGAGAATCATTGAAGAATACTCTTGATAAGATCACAAGGGCATTGTTTGTAGATGAGAAACTAGTCAATGAATTAGTTAAGGATATTCAAAAATCATTACTCCAAGCCGATGTCAATGTTAAATTAGTATTTGAACTTACAAAAAACATCAAAGGGCGGGCATTAAAAGAAGAAGTTCCAAAAAACATCTCAAAGAAAGAGCATCTAGTGAAGATTGTTTATGAAGAGTTAGTCAAATTTTTAGGTGGAGAAGGGGCAAAGATAGAGATTAAGAAAAAGCCATTCTATGTAATGCTAGTAGGTTTATTTGGATCTGGAAAAACAACTACAACAGGAAAATTAGCAAAATATTATCAAAAAAGAGGATTTAAGGTTGCTGTCCTAACAACAGATACTTGGAGGCCTGCTGCATTTGATCAATTGAAGCAATTGGCAGAAAAGCTTAATGTTGATTTCTATGGCGACAAAACAGCAAAAGATCCTGTTGCAATATATAAGACGTTTGATTCCCAATTAAAAAAATATGATATCATATTAATAGATACTGCTGGAAGAGATGCATTAAATGATGAATTGATAGAAGAATTAAATCAGATAAATAAAACCGTTAAAGCAGATGAAACATTATTAGTCATAAGTGCTGACATAGGACAGGCTGCTCAGAAACAGGCTGAAACATTCAATGCAACATGCAATGTAACAGGAGTAATTATAACAAAATTAGACGGAACAGCAAAAGGCGGAGGAGCATTAACAGCATGTTCCGTAACAAAAGCTCCTGTGAAATTCATTGGCTTAGGAGAAAAGGTTGATGCATTAGAAGAATTCAAGCCAGAAGGATTTGTAGGAAGATTGCTTGGAATGGGAGATCTAGAATCTCTATTAGAAAAAGTCCATGAAGCAATATCTGAAGAGGATGCAAAGGATTTAGGAAAAAAATTCTTAAAAGGAGAATTCAATCTAATTGACTTGTATGAACAGATGCAGGCAATGAAGAAAATGGGACCGTTAACAAAAGTTATGGAATTGATCCCTGGAATGAATGCAGTGAAAATACCTAAAGAATTAATGGAGAATCAGGAGATTAAGCTTGATAAATGGAAGATTGCAATGCATTCAATGACAAAAGAAGAGCTAGAAGATCCTGAAATCATTGATTCATCAAGAGCAGAGAGAATATCAAAAGGTGCAGGAGTAACAACAGGAGATGTAAGAGAGCTAGTAAAGCAGTATAAGCAGGCAAGAAAATTAATGAGAATGATGAAAGGCAATGAGAAGGGCATGGAAAAAGTGATGAAGAACATGCAAGCAGGGCAGCTGAAATTCTAAAAATGTTCAACAAATATTTTAAAGGTTTGGATAAGAAAAAAGTTATTTCTTGGTCTTTATATGATTTTGCAAATTCAGCTTATACTATATTAATACTGAGTTTTGTTTTTCCAATATACTTCAAGGAAGTCATCGCCAATAATGCTGCTGCAGACTTTTATTGGGGATTAATAGTAAGCGTATCGATTCTAATCGGAGGAATAATTGCTCCTGTTATAGGAGCAGTAGCAGATTATGACAATAGACGTAAATCAAAATTCATAATTTTCGTGCTAATAGCAGTTATTGGCACTGCAGCATTATATTTTACTGGGCAAGGAACACTTCTTTTTGCATCTTTGATATTTATTCTTGCAAATATTTTTGTCGAATTAGCACAGGCATTATATGACTCCTTTCTTCCAGAAATATCTAAAAACAAAAATGCTGGAAAAGTTTCTGGTCTAGGATGGGGCTTAGGATATTTAGGCGGCATAGTTGCGATGCTGGCTTTAAGGCCTTTGTATGTCAATGGATATTCCAATGATACATTATATAGATTAGTGTTTCCGTTAACAGCTTTATTTTTCCTTATTTTTTCAATCCCTATATTTATAAATCTCAAAGATAAGAAACTCAAAAAAACAAAAGTAAATATTTGGAAGAAAACAGTTCAAGGATTTAAGGATGTGCTAACAACATTGAAACAGATAAGAAGATATAAGAATGTTGGCTTATTTTTGGTTGCATTTTACTTTATGAATGATGCGCTAGTTACAGTATTTACATTCCTTCCGATATACGCAAAATCTACGTTATTACTCAGTTTTACTCAGATAATGATTGGGGCGGTTTTAGGGCAAGTTATTGGTTTTATAGCAACAATAATTTTTGGGTCATTATCAGACAGAGTCGGTTCAAAAAAATTAGTATTAGCAGCGATTGGTGTGTGGATGTTATCTATTGCAATACTTTATTTTTCATTCTCTGCAACCCTATTTTATATTGTGGCCGTACTTTCAGGATTGGCAATAGGTTCCAGTCAAGCAATTGCCAGATCCTGGCTTTCAAGAATAATCCCCTATGCTAAAAGATCCCAATTCTTTGGTTTTAATGCATTTGCAAGCAAGATTGCCGCAACTACAGGGCCGCTTCTTTTTGGAGCAATATCTGTTATTACCGGAAATCAAAGATTAGCGCTTTTATCAATAATTGCGTTATTCTTAATTTCGTTTATATTATTCCTTTTTGTCAAGGAGAGATAATTCAAATAATTTTTAAATAATAGCTTTCTCCGCGTATTATGAAGATCCTGTTTTTTGTTGATACTCATGGAAGCGAGCAGTATCATAGAGAGATCGTTAAGAAGTCTAAGAATGTTGATCTTGTTGTGTGTGCAGGAGATTTCACAATATTTGAGAGCAATATGCATGTGCTATTAAGAATGTTTGATAGTATAGGAAAACCATTTATTCTCATACACAGCAATCATGAGACTTCATCAGGATTAATGGCTGCATGCCAATCATTAAAGAATGTTAAATTCATCTACAATAGTTATTATGTCAAAGATAAAGTAATATTCTTTTGTTATGGCGGAGGAGGATTCAGCATTACTGATAAAAGTTTTGATGTTATTGCAGAGAATCTCATGAGAACAAAACAAAAAGATTTTCCTAATCATAAATTGATATTTGTCACTCATCAACCGCCTCATAATACAAATCTTGATAATATTGGAGAGCATGTTGGAAATATTAATTTCAGAAAATTCATAGAAAGACATCAGCCATTATATGCAATTTCTGGGCATATACATGAAACATTTGACATTGATGATAAGATAGGAAAAACAATATTATTCAATCCAGGACCGATAGGAAGAATCATAGAGATATAAATAAGTATTAAAACTTCATTATCCTTCCAGGAAAATCCTTTTTCATTAATAGAACTACTCTTGATGCTTGTTGCTCATCAATCAATTTATATCCGCAATGCTTGCCTATCTCTAATGCAAACTCTTTGACTTCATTATGAAGAGGCATGTGTTTTATTGTCAATCTTTCCCTGCTCGAGCCGACATGCATATATGCCTTTACCTCAACAAACAATGCATCTGATTTTTTTATTAATTGGGCATATTGTTCTGGATTGATCATGTTCATGTCTTTGATTAAAGTTATTCTAATTGATGTTCTTGTCTTCTTTTTTAGCTTCCTAAGAATATCTAATGTCTGCATCAATCTCTCCCATCCATCTTTTATTGAGGATCTGTCTATCTTGAAGAATAATTCTTTATTAGGAGCATCAATTGAAACATATAATTGTGTCGGCAATGCATTTTCTTTTTCCAATTCTAATAATCTTTCTGGAACTAATCCATTTGTAACGAGAAATGTTGATTTTTTTCTCTTATGAAGTTCTTTGATCAATTCAGCAAGTTTCGGATAAAGTGTAGGCTCGCCTGCCAATGATATTGCAAAATGCTTTGGCTCCTGAGCATCTTTCCATTTTTTCATGTTTGTTTTTGAATTCCCAGGATAACCATTAAGAAGCTTTGCATGGCTCTTTATTGAACCATCAATGATCAATAATGGATCATCAATATCTTTGTTATCCATTTTTCCTTCTGTTCCTTCAAGATTTCTCCAGCAGAAGATGCATTTGTTCTGGCAGAAATTTGCATCAGGAGTCATCTGGCAGCATGCATAGCTTTTAATGCCATAGAATTTTTCCTTATAGCAGACACCTTGATCCCAGATGCTCTTCTTTGTCCATGTACAGAGCTTTACAGCTCCAGAATTTCCAATTACTCTGTATTGCTGTTTTGTCAATAGTTTCTTAAGAATTTCATCCATGAGAATTGGATATATAGATTATTTTAAAATGTTATGGTAAAATATATAAATCCCCTTCCTTTTTTTTATTCGTGGACATAAACAATATTGTAAAAGCAGTGGAATCTTCTGAAGCTTTCAAGAATATTGATCCTGACCATTATCTTGTGCATATTTTCCGGATGATGGATTCAACAGACTCGGATGATTGTCAGGTAGGCTATTATCTTAAGAAGTCAGATAAGGTAACAGTATTTGAGTATGATAAAGGTGATGTGAAATCAACAGAGCCTCAGGAAGCATTTAAGGAGAAAAAGATAATTCTTCCATTAAGGCTTGAGAATGTGAAGATGAGCGTGGATGATGCATTAACAAAGACAGATGAAATTGTCAAGAACAATTATCCATCACAGATGCTGCTGAAAGCAATTGTATTACTGCAGAACATTCCTGATTTCGGATTGATCTGGAACATGACAGTCATAACGCACACATTCAATGTAATAAACATAAAGATCAATGCAGAAACCTCTCAAGTGATCAGGCACAGCATGGAATCATTATTGCAGTGGAAGAAAGAATGAAACTATTCTTAGCATCACAGGCAGGAAGAACAATTGATCTTTTTAACAACGAATTCTTTTCATTAAAAAATAAGAAGGTTGCTTTTATAGCAAATGCCGCAGATTTTTATGAAAGTAAAGCTTTTGTGTATTTTGATAAGGTGCGCTTGAAAGATTATGGTGCACAGATATTTGATGTAGATTTAAGAGAAATAAAAGGAAAAAATCTTTATACGTCAGAAATACCACTCAT
>DUIB01000038.1 GCA_013330595.1 Candidatus Woesearchaeota archaeon
TCTTCCCACTTCATTCTTCCATGGAGCAATTCTCTTAGAATATGTTTGGCATGATCTTTATGTATGCGTTTCTGCTCTTCTGTGTCACGCTCACGGATTGTTATTGTTCCATCTTTTAATGTGTCATAATCAATTGTCAAACAATATGGCGTACCGGATTCATCCTCACGCAGATATCTCTTGCCTATGGATCCTGAAACATCAAATCTTGAAGTGAATTCTTTCTCTAAATCATTATAGATATTTTCTGCTTCTTCGCTTAATCCATCTTTTTTCACTAAAGGAAAAACTGCTACTTTCACTGGCGCCATGTGTGCAGGGATCTTGAATTTTGTCTTCCCCTCTTTTTCTTCTATTTTTGAATAGAATAAATCCAATAATGCAAATGTAGGCCTGTCAGTACCGAATGCAATCTCAATAATATGAGGTGTCTCTGCTTTTGCAGTTGATGATTCATTGAATGCTTTTAATTCTTTGCCTGATTTTTTTCCATGCTGTGTCAAGTCATAATCTGTCCTGTCATGTACTCCGCATAATTCAAACCATCCAAAACTATTCAACTGCACCTCAATATCCCACGCATCATCTGCATAGAATGCTTTTTCATCAGGATAATGCTGTCTTAGCCTGATCTTATCTTCTGGAATTCCTATTTTTCTGAATAGGTTATATGCAATTACTACCGCCCATGCATATGCTTTGCTCTTGAAATATCCTTTATCTAATGCTTCATGCACTTTCATGAGCTTTATTTTTTCATTATGCTCCTGCAATTGCCAAGGCCACAAAGGCAATGTTTCATGCTCTATGCTTTTATATTTTTCAAAATCATTTTTCTGTTCTTTAAACAAGAATAATTGTGCTTCTGCTTGTGTAAACTCTCTGCATCTTAAGACATGCTGTCTAGGACTTATTTCATTCCTGTATGCCTTGCCTATCTGAAATACCGCATATGGAAGTTTTTTTCTGAAGAAATCAGTGTATCTCAAGAATGGAAGATAGGTTGTTGTTGCTGTTTCAGGCCTATTGTATGCTTCTGTATCTAGACCGATTGTTGTTTTCATCATCAATGTATGTCTTTTTATTTCTTGTATAAAATCTGCTTTGCATGAAGGGCATTTGACATTCATTGTCTTTATGAAATGCAATAATTCATGATCTGACTTATGATCAAAATTCTCGTCAGGAAACAATTCTGACAACAGATTATCTGCACGGAAATTTGACTTGCATTTAGAGCATGCAAGCACCGGATCTGTGAAGCCTCCTAGATGTCCTGATGCTTCCCAGACTTCTTTCTGCATTATTGTCGGGCATTCTACTTCCCAGAAACTGTTTTTTGAATAAAGTTTTCTTATCTCATTCTCGACATTATTTTTTAGAAGTTTTCCTAATGGCGCATATGTATAGAATCCTGCCAATCCTCCATATATCTCAGGCTCAGGTCCCCATATGAATCCTTTCTGCTGCATAAAGCTTATGAGCTCATCATAATATTGTTTAGAGGATTTTTCCATTTTCTTTAGTATTATAGTTTATTTAAAAATTTTATTCGACTAATTGTGCTATCTCTTCATATTTGTATTCTTCTAGGACTCCATATATTTCATAATCTTTTATTAAGTCTGCAAAATTCTTTCTTAGGTTTTTCATTATATCATTGAATTGTCCAGGATTCTCTGCCATTATGTCAATAATGAAATCCCATTTTCCAATTAAACTTGCTATGTATGTTATGTGTTTCTGCATTTTCATGTATTTGATGAATTTCTTTTCCTGCTCTTCATTCGGATTGTGCAATGCTATGAAAACATAATTAATTATTGGAAATCCCATCACAGGAGGATTAAGTATTGGCTTGAAATTCAGGATTACTTTATTTTGGATTAATTTTTTTATCCTGTTTCTTACAGCATCCCTTGACAATCCTACATTTTTTGACATGTCAGCTAAGCTTTGTCTTGCATCTTTATTCAATGCCGACATTATTAGTTTATCATGCTTATCAAACTTATGAGGCTTTGCATAAACTAAAAGATCTGTGTTTGATTCAACTTCTTTGAAATTTTGTTTATCCATAATACACTTAAAATGCGCTTAATATTTATAAAATTATCGCAATTCGCTTGTTTATCTTGCGATAATAATATATATCAATTGAATTTAACGTTGTTATCAGACAGTAATGAAGGGGGTTAAAAATGAATGAAATAAAAATGAATGATGAAAGATTTAATAAGTTACCAGAATTAGAACATATGCAACTAAGATCAAGGGTTAATGATGTAGTCGTATATGGTTTTAGTCTGGATGATGTTCTTGTGTACAAGGATAATGATAAATTCACTTGTCCTTGGCTATTAAACCATGGATTAAGATCTATTAGTGGCTTTGATTCATTAGAGAAAGTAAAAGAAAAATTTGCACATTATCTATCAAGAGATATAAGCACTTTAGAGAATAGATTATTAAAAAAAGTCGAGATTAGCGCAGACCTAAACACTGTGAAAAAAAATAAATTGTACGCGATAAGTCTAAGAAGTGCTATTGCAACATATTACAAAGAAAAAACTGAATATGATTTTAAATGGACTATCAGATAATCACTTAACGCTGTAAACAATATTCTGTACTTCATTGCCCCAGCTGTATGATCCTTTCTTTTTTTCTATTTTATGGACTTTAAGATCGCCTATTGAGACTCCTTTCTTCAAGTGATAATATATCAATCTCATTGTTACAGGAGGATAATGCTCGATGTATTTCTGGTATAGCTCATAACCATGCATTGGTCCGTCTTTGGATAGTAAAGCGAGTATATTATTTCTAACATTTGATCCAATCGGCCTTCCTTGTTTCTTCACATTATTTTCCATATAGAAAATAAATAAAGGATAAATTTAAAAATTTACCGCTATTATATGAAATATGCATTTAATCGTCTTATCACAGGAAAACATTGAACTTGCAGAGCTTGAAGCATCATCATTGTTAGAATTAAATTTATTCACAAGAAATGCTCAGTTTATGTTTGCAAATATTAAAAATATAAAAAAGATAAATAGATTAGCGTATACAAAAAAAGTCTTGGAATTATTATTCATATGCAATCCAAAAGATCTTGACAATGCACTTTATCAGTATGATTTCAAAAAAATATACAAGAATAATTTTTGTTTAAGGATTCATGATAATTCTCATAAATTCAATGAATCTGAATATGCAAAATATATCTGGAAAAGCCTAGAATCAAGTAAAATAGAACCGAAAGTCAATCTTGAAAATCCATCAACATTAATCGAGATAATAATTCTTGACAATAAAGCATTTGTATGCAGACAATTATGGAATAATAAAGAGGATTTTGAGTCAAGAAAAGCACACCAAAAACCAGAGCTTCATCCAACGGCAATGCATCCAAAAATGGCAAGGGCATTAGTAAATATTCTCAATAAAGATAATATCGTTGATCCGTTCTGCGGTGCAGGTGGAATATTGACAGAAGCAGCATTGATGAAAATCAAATTCAAAGCGTATGACATTGATCAAGTGCAATTAAACAGGGCAAAAATAAATCTAAAATATCTGAAAATTAATTCGCGATCATATAAACTTGAATTAAAAGATGCAACAAATATCAAGAATCTCAAGAATATTGTGACAGACCTTCCTTATGGAAAATCAAGCAAGAAGACAGACGAGATAATTGATCTATATAATAAATTCATTCATAACATTTCTGGCCGATCAGTCATTGTATTCCCTGATTTTGTGAATTATAAGAAAATATTGAAAGAGAATTTGAATAAAAAATTGGAAATAAAAAAGATCATCAGCCATTACGTCCATAAATCATTGACAAGGAAGATTGTTGTGATTGATACTTCTAAAAAAGATATCAATTCATAATTTTATGAATTAGAATTTATTTTTCAGATGCATTTTTCCATAATTCAGAAAAATATTGTTTGAATGATTCTGCTGTTTCCTTGTTTCTTATTCTTATAACTGTCGGTTCTTCGTGCATTATTGTAATGATTGTGGTAGTATTCATGACAGTGATTTCTGTTGGTGTTTTTTGAAATAGAAATCTTTTATCGTATCGCTTACCAAGATTGTTTTCGATATTTTTTACATATTCCCTTGCTTGTGTGTTGAAAATGACATTAACATTCAGGTTTTTGAGAAATGCTTTTTTACCATATTTTGAGAAAAAGCGTTCGAAACGTTCTTCTTGTTTTCCTTTGCTTGCACCAATAATATATACTGATGATCCTTTTTTGATTGTTGCTAATTCTTCTTCATAAACTGTTGAAAGACCGTCCCATCCGAAAAAGACTGCTACGTCAGGAGTTATAAAATTAGTTTGTTTAAGATGATTTAGTTTAGGAAGAATCTTTTCTAAGGAAGCTTCTGAATTTTCAAGATTAATTTTTTTCCTATTAAGGTATTCTTTGATTTTTATAGGTGAAGCCGCATCAAAATGTTTAACTCCATTTTTAACAGTAACACTTGCAAGTCCTTTGCTTACGAGCTTATCAATTACTTCATATAATTTTGACCCTGAAACATTAGATGCCTTTACTATGCTTGTTTTTGTGAGAGGACCATTGCGGAGCAAAACGATATAAATTCTTATCTCTGAATCCGTGAGACCTACTTCTCTTAATATTTCTTCATACATAGTAACCCCCTATGGAGTCCCCTAAATATAAATATATCTATTAATTAGATACCACTATGAAGAAGCTACAAATAAATTTAGAATTGTCTATTAGGCAATGTGAACTAGAGGATGCTAATTTTATACACGATCTTATGAGAAATAATATGATGAGATACTTTGAAAGTATTCCTGAAAGATGGTGTGAGAAGAAATATTGGAAATGTTATGCTCCAGAGAGAATAATAATTGTTGAATACGAGAAGAAACCCGTAGGATTTTTTGATTATGAAATGGACAACAATGAATTGTATATTCATAATATTCAAATCATTCCCAAATATCAACTGAGAGGAATAGGCAGAAGCATTGTCAATTATTTGAAGGAAATTGCTAAGAACGAGAATATTAAACATATCAAAGGTAAAGTTTTCAAAGAAAATATTGATTCATATAATCTTATGCAGAAATCTGGATTCATCATTAAAGAGGATCTTGTTAATGAAAAATCTTATTTAATTGCTTTCGAGGTCTAGATATGAAACCTAAATTTGCATACTTTAGTATAATTTCATCGTTTTTTGTAGCAATGTTACTGATATCGAACATTGTTGCAACTAAACTTATAAGCCTCGGACCATTTATATTTACTGGAGGTATCATAGTATTTCCTATTACGTATATTTTTAGTGACATACTTACTGAGGTATATGGTTATGCTCGATCCAGAAAAATTATCTGGACAGGATTTTTTTCTCTTATATTAATGTCAATAATTCTTTGGATTGTGAATATACTTCCTCCTGCTCCTGCGTGGCCAAACCAGGATGCATACACTACTATTTTAGGAACTATTCCAAAAATTGTGGTTGCTTCTATTATTGGTTATTGGGCAGGAGAGTTCGCCAACTCCTATGTTCTTGCTAAACTTAAAATCCTAACAAAAGGTAAATATTTGTGGATGAGGACAATTGGATCAACAATTGTTGGAGAAGGAATTGATACACTACTGTTTGTTTTTATAGGATTTGCAGGAACAATCCCCTTAAAAGTACTTATCATTGCTGTTTTCTCAAGCTATATTTTTAAAGTATTATATGAGATACTAGCCACACCTGCAACATATAAAATTGTATCCTTTCTAAAAAAGAAAGAGCATTGTGATGCAGTAGATAAAAGAACCAATTTCAATCCATTTAAGATGAATTAAAAAAAATAATTCTACTTCTTATGTATCTCCTCCTCATAGATTCTTTCTGCTTCTTGGGTTGTTGCTCCATGATGGACGATCTTGCGAAGGGCTTTTGATATGGCCATTGGATATTGATGTTGCCAGACATTCCTGCCAACAGCCATTCCTGTAACGCCTGTTTTCATGATTTCTTCTGATTTCTGCAAGAAATGTTGCTCATCAATCCTGTCACCGCCTGCAACCATTACTCTTGCCTTTCCTGCGCATTTTACAATCCATTTAAAGCCTTCTGGATTATCATTGTACTTCATCTTCAGCATATCAGCTCCTAATTCCAGGCCGACTCTTGCAGCATAAGCTAAGACATCAACACTTCTTTCATCAATTCCTGGTCCTCTAGGATACATCCATCCAATAACAGGCATACCATAATCATGTGCTGTCTCAACAATCTTTGAGAATTCAGAAAATATTTCCGGTTCATTAGGACTTCCTGTATAAACAGTATAACCTACAGCGACAGCCCCTAATTTGATAGCTCTTTCAACAGAGCATAATTGCCTTGATATTGGAGCAATGTTTGTCATTGAAGTCTTGCCGTTAAGCTTAATCACTAATGGAACTTCCTTATAGTATTTCTGATAATACTTTTCAGCAACTCCGTGCTGGACAATTATTGCTTCATACATTCCTTCAAGAGCAATATCAAAAATATATTTAGGATCAACAGTTTTCATGTCAAGATCCTTCGGGCCATGCTCTAGCCCTTGATCATATGCAAGCATTAATGACTTGTCATTTCTTAGAAGCTTGTTAATAAAAATCCTCATAATACACCTCTTTTCAACAATAATAATTATACCTCTTTTTATATTTTGTGTTGTGTCTTATAAACAGGCCTTAAATCCTTCTCAGCCATGTCAAAGGCTTTTTCATTAAGCAAAATATTCTTAGCACCCTTATGTTTTATGACTGATTCAGCATTCAGCATTCCAAGCCTTAAAGCATATTCGGTGTTCTTGCCGAGGATCTTTGCAGTAACAAATCCTGATGCAAAAGCATCACCTGCACCTGTTGTTTCATTAATCTTCACATGAACAGGTTTTATTGAATAAAATATCTGCTCATAAGCATCAAGTGCATTAGCCCCATTTTTTCCATCTGTAATAACAACAATCTTAGGTCCTAGAAGTGATGAATGATAAAGCAATTCATAGATATTTTCTGATTTAGAATTTAGCATTGATTGTGCTTCTTCTTTGTTATATAGGAGAATTTCGCAATTCTTTAATATCTTTGATAAGTGCTTTTTTCCTTTTTTTACAAGATAAAGGCTAGGATTAAAGGCAATCTTGATGTTTTTCTTCTTAGAATGTTTGGATAAATACTCCAGTGCAGAAAAGCTTTTATGCATCATGCTAGAAAAATAAAACCATCTAGAATCAAGAAGATATTTTTGGATATGTTTAAGATCCAGATCATCATTGCATCCCTTGAATGTGAATATTGTTCTGTCCTCTTTAACTGAATCTAGTATTGAAGAATATCCTGATATGCCTCCTTTATAGCCAATAAAAGTTACTTTTTCCTTATGCAGATCCTTCATTATCAGCTCTCCATTTGGATCATCACCTATTCTTCCAAGAAATCCTGTCTTTAATCCAAGTCTTGAGAATGCGACAGCAGTATTGCTTCCGCCGCCACCTGTAAAGAATTCAACCTCTTTAACAAGGATCTTGCTTCCAAGCCTGTAGCAAATATCAGGATGATTATGCAGATTGAATAATTCTGACTGTTCTGGATCAGTATGAATAAAAACATCCACAGTTGCAGAACCTACAGTTATAATATCAAACATAACTCACCTCATTAAATAATTAAGAATAGCTATTTATAAATTTTTAGAATTAATAAGATTGCCTATATATGCCTTAGAACCTTATTTTGTCTAGGATCTCGTGAGCATTTGTGCTCTTTAAATGTTTTGAGAATTCATTCCATTGCTTTCCAAGCTTAACTGAGATTGTTGTCTGGAGCATCTTCTTCTCATCATCACTGACTCTTGCAGATGCATCAGCATCAATCAATCCATAAGGATATCCTAAGAATACAGGATCAGTGCTGTTTTTTGCCAATATGCCAATGATTTCTGGATTGTTGGCTTCAAGTCTGAATACATAATCTGACTTATCATTTAATTTGACAAAATAATTGGTTTTATCGACAGCATAATACCATCTGGAATTGTTCAATGATCTTAGATATTCTGTGAGGCTTAATCCATTATTGATAGTAAGAGTGGATGTTTTGCTTAATGCAGAGGCATCTGATTTCAGATTCTTTGCATATTCTTTTTCAAAATCATATTTTGCCTCTAAAGACCCATCCAGAACAACATTATCATATTTTGAGGCTAAGCTTAATTCAGCTAATCTTCTTATGATCTGCAGTATTCCTGAGAAGGATTTTTCATTAAATATTATGCTATTTTCATCAAATTCCTTGTCGTCAAATTCATTTTTAGGAAATGTCTTAACATGATATCTGTTATTATTTCTGGATATGAATACATAGAATTCATTTATTGCCCTTGAAGTTCTTTTGTTATTTTCATATTCAATTGCAGCAGTTCTTATGAATCCGAGACAAAATCCTGAGCTCTCAAACAGCATTGTCTGGCCACCATCAATAAACACAATATTTCCATTCTTTTCATCGATATCATGAAAATTCTTTTTATCAATAATATGCTGTTTATTGTTTATAGTCACATAAGCATTATCAGACTTAATTCTAGTGATCTTTTTTAGTTCATCGATCAATTCCTGCATGGTTATGGCAAAAGAATATTGTATAAAAAGTTATCCTTTATTGCTTTCTCATATTCCTTTCTCAGGCTGGAAAGGTTTAGGCATCTCATACAGAGTCTTTAGTTTCAAGTATTGCTTGATAATATTTTGCAGCCTATAAGCGGTCTTATAGAGATCAATCTTGTAAGCTTCAATTTGTGCCTTATAGATCCTGTTCCTGAATAATCTGTCAAATCTCATTAAGAAAGGCCTTTTTTTAGGATCATTGCCTCTCCATCTCCTATTATAGTCCAGTTGCAGGAATGCCTCAATATTGATTATGCAATCTCCTCTGTCTGTTTTCATCTTATGGCCTTGATGCATGACCTCTATAGATTTCATATTCAGAGTCAGGAAATTTATCCTTAAATAATACCTGTAATATTGTGATCTGAACGGTGTCTTAATAACTCGCCACCATATCCTATGCTCCTTATTTCCTGTACCGTAGATTTTTTCCAGATAGAATATTTCTGGATTTTCAGTATCTTCGAAAATATCCTTAAAGCCTTCTTCTAACAACCAATCATGTATCAGCTTATAGAGATTCTTCATATGGAATGTTTCTTCATTCTCTATCTCGTACTTGGCTACAAGAATATTATGATCATTCTCACCTTCAAACTTGAACATAATCATTATGAATAATTGTTATTTAAAAATTTTTGTATAATCATGAAATAATAAATATCTTATTGCAGTCAAAAGGAATTTAGTGATGCTTATTGGCTGAGTCCTTAGCATAATTTTTCTTGATTTTATAGCCTTGATAACACTATCTATGTTCTTTTGAGAATTGATTAGCGTAAATGTTGTCCCTAGATTGTCTAAGTAATGTACGTCGCAATTACCAACCAGACCTTTACGATATTTCCTGGATGCAGTAATTGATTTTCTATTTAGGTTGAGAAATTCCAAGTAGAAATAATGATATTCAATAGCGTCAAATAAACCAATGTTCTCACATAATTTTTTTCCTAGGGATGCCTTCTGAAGGATTGAGAAGTATGGGTGAGCAGCAATTATCAGCACGTTTCTCCTTTTTTTATCCCAATGACTTTTCATATTCCTTAGATCATTGAAGGTCTTTATTTCTTTTCTTTCTTTCTCTGTAATATTATACATCAATACATCTTTGCCTTCAATATTCGCTTCACAGCCAGGGATTATAAGAATTTGTTTGGATCTCGCATATTTATAAGCTGATTCAAATCTTTTTCCTTCCAAGACTTTTTCATGGAGTGTTATTGCAAGAATATCATAATTAAGGGACTTTGCTTTATCGATTAGATCATAAATAGAATAAGGTAATTTATCCTTAGGATCATCATCTGAGTGTGTATGCAATTCTGCTTTTAACCAAACCATTTTTAATATTTTTTATTATTATTTATTAATCTTTGTATACTATCCTCAATGAAACAATAAGAGAAGGTACAATATTCATATTCAATATCTCTTGTGGTTTAACCCATTTGTATTCTGTATGCTCCCAATCCAATTTAATCTTAGAGGATTTCCCCAGTATTATTCTGCTGGTGAATATTATCCATTCCTTATTGATATCCCTATCAGTTACTTTATGAGGCTTGTTGACAGTCAATGTCTTCACATTGCTTTCACCAATATTCAACTCCTCTCTCAATTCCTCAAGGATCTTTTTCTTTATAGGCACTAATTCATCATAATAGCCAGCAAGAGTCATCCATTTGCCTTTATATGTACTGACTTTATCTGATCTTTGCATCAAGAGAATCTTTCCATTGAATTCGACAAATATAGTCAATACTGCGCAAGTTTTCTTGTCAGAATAATCTATCCTTCCATCTGGAAATTTGGGATATTTTCTATAGAGATTCTTGACGATTTTTGGAATGGTATTTGGATTCATATTTCCTCAAACTCTTTTCTGACTTTTCCTATTTGGGTGTTGGTCAATCTTTCTATTATTACTTTAATCTCATTGCAATAAGTTTCGGCATCTTTCATCGCTTGTGAAGCGATTTTCTCATTGACTTCTATTCCGACATTATCTCGAGTGTAATATTGACTGTCAATTCTGTCCTTTTTTGCTTGAGATATTATTTTAATATCTATATTAAACAATCTTTTAAGCAAGAGTATTGTTCCGCCGTGGTTTTCTGACTTTATACCGCACTTAAACAGCAAAGCGAGTGATGTGTAGTACATTGAATAGTATGCATTTATTACACTTCCTTCATAGAATTTGTTTATGTATACTAATTTGGACATTTTCATATAATCTGACGATTTCTTGATATATGCTTCGCACAATTCGTCTGAAGACTCTACTTCTTGAATTTTTCCTTTTCCTTTTAGTTTATTTAGGAAATCCTGTTTTTTTCATAATATTCCTCTATGCCTCTTATAATAATATGATTTTTTATTATCTCCTTAATCAACAAGTCATCTTTATTGAATTTTCCGATTTTCACACTAAGTTTATGATGAAGTTGTTCTATATGTCTTTTTATCTTAATATCAGATGTTTCAATAAAAATATCTATATCGCTATTTTCTGTCGCGAGTCCTTTTGCATAGCTTCCAAACAATATTATCAATGAACATTTGCATTCCTCAAGTATTTGTTTGAACAACGGTGATACCCAAGAGTGTTTAGTGAGTATTTTTATGAGTTTATAATTCTCTGAGTTTATCACCATTCTCCTTGCTATAAGATTATCTTTGATAAAATATACGTTATTTTTTCCTTCAATCTTATAATCAACAACCCCTAATTCTGAAAGTTCGTGAAGCTTTCTTAAAACTGTCGAATGAGGTTTATTTAATTTAGTTGCTAATGCACGCACATGATTTTCCTGTTTAATCAAACTCGAAATAAGTTCATATTCTACGCTGTACCATTTTTGAACCATATGGAACAAAAGTGAACCAGTATTTATAAATATTGTGAAAACATAAGGTGATTTGCGTGTTCTCTTTTTTCTAAAGAAATCTTCGCCGACTTAAATATGCTTCGCGTATCTGTCCTGTGCGTCCAGTGTGTTTATTCTATCCAATCCTTATTCTTAATTTTTTCAGGCAGATATGTCTCAGAAATAAAAGATATTCCTCGAGCAGATAAGGCTTGGATCTCTGCTTTATGGCCAAATTGTTTCATCTTCTTGAACTCAGCTTGCCATTCTTTGCTGTTCTTGAACCAATCATACTCAGAAATCTGCTTCAATCTTGATATGTCTTGATCATTCAATTTAATGAAATGTTTCTGCAATCCATATTTTTCAATATCGTGCGCTCTTATCCCTAAGAATTTAGCACTGGGAATAGACATCTCATCAGCCATGTGCGCTAGACTGATTGATCCGAATTTCATTACAGAATAGATATAATGTCCCCAGGAGTCAAAATCAGTCAGCACCAGTATAGGAAGATTATGTTCTGTGCTTAGTCTCTGCAATAATCTTCTTATGCCTCTTGTTGTCTGGCCTTGAGAGGACATGATTATGCAGTTCTGTTTTTCCCAGAACCTGTCTTCATGCAATCTTTCCCAGACAGCTGCTTTTTCCATATAGATAACGTATTTTGCATCTACTTTTTTGAATTTTATATTTTCAACATTAGATGGAATACTCCATCCTCCTGATCCTAACTTTGACCAATCAATTGTATCCCCAGAGTCTTCAATTACAACCTTTCCTGCAACACTACCCATCTTGTTTGCATTGACATTCAAATTCTCTCTTGAGAAACCTGTAATAATCTCTAGATCCTCAATAGACTTGTCTGATTCTTTCTGGTCATCAACAACATTTATCTTAGTATTTGGAATAGTCCTTTTTGCCATATAAAAAACATCTCTAAGGCTAGCATGCTTATTAACATCCAAAAGATTCTTGCATATAGCTGCAACCTCGATTGTCTGGAGGAATTTCTTTGAATGACCCGCATTAAAGAAAAATCTTTGGGCAGTCTTATCTCCTAGCTGCAATGTCTTTGATTGCTTATCATAAACAACATTGCTCAATCCTCTGACTGATAATTCAATTTTAGGATTATTGGCTTTATTGATATCTTGAACAATTGATTTTCCTAATTCTATAAGTTCCTTTTTAGCATCACTTTGTTCATTGACATTCAATTTTGCTTGCTTATCATCTGTTTTTTTTGCTGACATATTATTCCTCTACTTCCTCATCATCCTGCTTTTTAGTCCTTTCATCATCCTCTCCTTTTAATGATTCCAAATCATGAATCTCTCTTTGTATCTCATCTTTCTTGATCATGTCCTGTAATTTTTTTAATAATAGCTCTTTATTATCTCCTGTCAATCTTGATAATGAATCTGCAACCTCTGGCATATATTTTTCAAAGAGATTAGCTCTCTCAAGCTGATTCTGTACTTTGTATTTCTTATGCACATATGTCTGGAGTTTTCTTCCAGCTTCCTGCAATGCAAGTTTAATCTCTTTAATGATCTCTGGATAATGTGCAAGAGCTTCTTTTGATTCTGAAGTAAACGGAACCCAGACAGAAGACATATGAACAATGATTGTTAATGGTCCTGAAGGCATTGAATTATTTGACTGCTGCAATCCATAAGCTTTCCAGTTTGTTGTAACAATAGATTTTGTTATTGCACAAGCACCTTGTTGATAAAGTAAAGGCACTCTGTTTGCAAATCTCAATAATGAAACAGATTCTTCCTTAGGTTGATTTCCACCATAAGCCAATCCGACTTCGATCTGGAAAGGATTTCCCCTATAAACAAATATTGGCCTTGTTATTGCGCAATAGAATTCTGCATTGATCTCTTTCTTAAGGCTTTTCTCAAGAAACTCTTCTCCAATTGGGCTTAAACAATCAGTAGTAGGAGCCATGATCTTAGTATTCTTGATTGCATTGATCAGTTTTTCAGCATCCTGCATTGACATATCCTGAGGCTTTTTCTTAGGATATATCAAAGCATTATCGCAGATCTCTTTAGCAGTTCCGCTGCCAACTCTTGAAAGATCATTAATCAAAAAACTCTGCAACGTCCTTGATTCAGTGTTTTTCAACATCTTTGCAAGAATTCCAAGCTCTAATCCATAAGGATGAGGTTTGATCTCTAGAGGCTCTTTAGGAAGAGCTTCTGTTGCCCTTGCATAAATGAATTGTTCTGCTTTAGGATTAGTATAGATAATAGTTGCATGAGGATTAATAATTGCTGTCTGTCTTAAGTATTCATCAACAGACTGATTGCCTTTAAGATAACTCCCTTCCAAGTCCATCTCAATCCTTGTTCCATGATCCTTTTTCCATTCCTTGATCTCATCAACCATTATTTCAGGATTATTCGTTTGAGTATTCAGATGCAGCTCCATATAATGAGCCTGCTTTTTAGGATCTGTTTTTGATATAATCTTAGTAGGCCTGCCTGTTGTTAATTGAGCATACATTACTGCAGCAGAAATTCCGATGCCCTGTTGGCCTCTTTGCTGTTTTAATCTATGGAACTTAGATCCATACAATAATTTTGCAAATATTTTAGGTATCTGCTCTTTAACAATTCCAGGTCCATTATCTTCGATAATTATTCTAAACCTGCTCTCTGACATCTCAATTATTTCCACAGAAATCTCAGGAAGGATCTTGCTTTCCTCGCATGCATCTAAAGAATTATCAACAGCCTCTTTAATAGCTGTAAGAAGAGCTTTTCTTGTATTGTCAAATCCTAATAAATGCCTGTTCTTCTCAAAGAATTCAGCTACAGAGATCTCTCTCTGCTTCTTTGCAAGATCCTCAGCAGTGAGCCTTTCATTCGATGAATCCTTATTAGCCTTAGCCATCAATAGACTGAGAAAACAAGTGATTAATAAATATTTCTATGAAATAATCGAAAATATCTAGAAATACAGCAAATATATTGATTATTCTGACATAAATTTATCAGAAATATCCTTGCTATGCTTGTTTTTGGCATTTCTTAAGAGGATGTTTGCCTCCCTGAATGTTTCATATATTCCGCTTATGATATTAGTTGCAAATGGGATTATTAAGTATTCTGGATAACGAAAATATTGATATAAGGAAATCGCGTGAACACTCAAACCAAAATTGTGCCCGAAAGTTTCTGTATCATACCTTTCCGGAGGTTTTTTTTGTGTACGGGGTTTATTATTATTAATTACTGATTCAATAGTATACGATCTCATAGAATCCATAAATTCACTTACTGCTTTTTTGTCATTTATAGCCTGTTGTTCTGAATCTCTTCTAATCATTGTTGGGATAATATACGGCCAGAGAAGTGTTTTAATGAAGGCTCTTGCATCATTATAATCATCCATATTGCGTATAGCATCATAATATCCCAAAAAGTGTTCACTAACTTTTTTAAGTGCTCGTCCTGGTTTTGCTTGTTTTTGTTCCATTTTTTTAGTATAATGTGCGTGTTTATAAATATTTTGATTTTGTTATTCTTTAATAGTGGTTATTATTCTGATATGAGCATTTCTTAGAATAGGAAACAATATTCAGAATCCTTCCGGATCAAATGCTTTTTTTCTCATTAGCCTTCTTTGTCTTTCAAGCCATTTATAGACATTAGAATGAGGGCTTCCAGCAAGTAATGTTTCAATAGCTCTTTTGCATATGCTCACCATCTCTATCTTGCCAATGATCGAGATAGTCTTTCCATAAACAGAAATGTAGCATTCTGTCAGATCTTCTATAGTGTTTCTTGCCTTGCCATCCATTCCAATAACTCTTCCTTTAAGCCTTTGCTGATGGTTTTTCTCTCTGGAATAATCATTCAATGAGATCACCTCAAGCAAATTATCCTGCTTAAGCAATTGTTTTGCAATATCGGGATTAAATCCGCGAGCTATTGCCTTGATGACTTCTCTTAATGCAAACAGCATCACAGCATCTTTGCCAGAAATGATGACATCACCCTCTTTGCTATCTACATTAATTGAGCAACCTGTCGCTTTCTCAATATCCTTCTTAGTCTCTCCCTTAGTTCCAATGAGCACAGCAATCCTGTCCTTGCTGATCTTCAGCTCATAGGTATATTCTTGATCTGGCATAGTCCTAGAAAACAAGAAGTGTTTTTAAAGTATGCGATTTAAGTTTTTCAATTATTATTTGACATTGCCAGGCTCACATAGCATTTTGAATTGATTGTTTATCGAGTTGATTGTATTTGTTATTGAATCATTAAGGTTCGCTAGCTGGCAATGTAATCAACATAACATTTAAATACTATCTTTCCTGAACAGAATCATGCAAGATATTGAGCAAGAGATCCTTAAAGTATTCAAGGCCGGTCCTGGCAAAGAGCATGATACATCTGAATTAGCAGAGACAGTATTCAAGGAAGAATCTTTGAAGATAAAATCTATGCTAGATACAAATGATAAACACACTATTCAACAAGCAAAAAACCTTAAATTCAAGCTTCACAGAAAGCTCCTTTATTATCTGAACAAATTTGTTGAAGACAAGATATTAAGCATTGCAAGGATCAAGGAAAAAGGTGAAAAATCATTTATTCTAGCTTTAGATGAAGGAGAAATAACACTTGAAAAAGGATATAAAAAGATTGTCATAACCAAACCTGCAACTCCTTCTAATTATATCGAAAAATTTGAGAAACTAGGCATAATGAAAAAATTTGAAGAAGACTCATTTGTCAATAGATTAAATGCGATAATGCTTGAAGCTCCTTTGATAAAACATAAGCTCAATCTTACAATCAGGGATATTCTGAAGAATGTGAATGACGTGATTTGTGTAAATGACTTTCAAGAAGTGCTTGACATAGACCAAGACTTGATTGAGAAGCTTAACACAGATGTTGTTGATCTTGACAAGACAATCTCTATCTTGATTGATCTACAAGATATTGATTCAAGAAACCTTATGGCATTCATAGATAATTATTGTAGGATTAATCCTAGCAAGATCAATATAATCTTTAGTATGAACAGCAAAAGCGTTAATAAGAATTCTGAATTGTTGAAAAATATTATCGGATCATTATCAAGGTCAAAAATAAAGTTCAATATATTAAATAGGGACTTGTCACCAAGCCCGATGTTTAAGGGTCGTGCAGGGATCTATAGCCTTGATGAAGAGAGCTGGAAGCTTTATCAAAAAAGCTTTCAAGGAAAAATCAAGGCCTTATCCGTAAGCCATTCAAGCATCGCAATCAATATCAACAAGTTTTTTGATAATTTCAGGACTGACTCTGATTTTAGGCAGGCAGTGATTTCGGCTGCTAAAGTTCTGCTTTCTGCCAATGCGATACAAAAACGCAAAAGCAATGAATATTTTAGAAATATAAATGTGCTCAATGCTCCTTACACTCAGGATTTTTTCAAGTTTAGCAGGAATTACATAAGACTATGGAACTATGATTGGTATAAGGATATTATGCAAAACAGCAATCTTCTTGAACTAATAAAAAGCAGCAAGGAAGTAATGGAGAACTTCTGCATTTCAGAGGAAACAATCTATAAGAGCTGCGGTATACCTATGAGATTCAAGATCACACTAAGCTCTGCATTCAAAAATTTTGAACCTAAATTCATGGGAGAAAGAGAATATAAGAAAACAAACATCAGAAAGATTGAGGATTACTCTGAAAATGAAATAAAAGAATTCATATTAACAAGAGAAAAGATATTTGAGATTTATGACGGTTGTGACAGGCTGAGAATCTTCAGAACACAAGATTTCAAGCCTGAAGATATCGTTAGAGAGACAGCATTGATGTTCAATACATACAAGATACCTTTTTTCACATATGATTTTAGCTCTATAAAGGGAGTCATTAAACTCACTAATTATTTTTAAAATGGAAATCATTACCAAAACAACAATTGATGCATGGAAGAAATCCCTTAAATTCATCCTTGATAACGGGGTAGATTTTGAGGATAAGGATGCAAGATTATGCAGAGAGCTAATGAATTTTGTATTAGTGATTCAGGATCCTGAACAGGATTATGAAAAGCCAATCGACATAATGCAACAATTCGAATGGATATATCCGTCCAAAGAGGAGTTATCAGCAATAATACTTAACAAGGAAGAAAGCATAGGTTATGAGTATAATTATGGCTCAAGGATATTCAATTACCACGGGTTAGATCAGATTAATGATTTTATTGTTCCATTGCTCAAGAAAGATCCTTCGAGCAGGAGAGCTGTTATAAGTCTCTATGATGCCTTCTCTGATTCTAAATTATTGTCGAGAAACATTCCCAGCCTGATGCAATTACATTTTAAAATTATAGAAAATCGACTGAATCTGGCATGTTTTATCAGAAGCAATGATTTTTTCATTGGTTGGCCAGGTAATATTTACCAATTAGTTGTTCTCCAAAAACATGTTGCAAACATCCTCAACATTGAGATAGGCACTATTACCACGATCTCTGGTTCTGCACATATATTCCATGAATATCTAGATTATATCCAGAGAGTCATTGCAAGGTAAAACAGTATCTCCGAGAATTAGTTGTCACTTCTTAATTTAGAGAAAAATCAATGCAGGATTAGTGCATTGATTTTTCTTTGTTTTCGACATTTAAGTCAATGAAGCCTATCCTCTCATTCATAAAAAGTTTGTGTTTTTGTAATCCTCGACGTATTTCTAAATCCTTTTTTCCGACAACCCCGTAAAAACAAAAACCTTTATAAATAAGTTGCTTCAGTTTTTCAGCATGGCTAAAGAAGAATTTGAAGAGGATGCTCCAACAGACGACTTTGAAGACAAACCAGAAGAGCTTAGAGATAATGATGAGATAAATGATGCAGAGGAAGCTTTTATGGAAGGCTTTGAAGAGGACACTGAAGAAGAGGAAGAAGAGATAGAGAAAGAAGAATTTTAATTTATGTGCAATTTTTTTTATTGTTCTAGCCCAAAACTGTCTGTAAATTCAGATATGAGCTTGTATTTATTTACATAATCAAACCCTTTCTGAGTCAATGAATATGTCTTGTTGTCATTTATCTTATTCTCTATGATGAAGCTTTTTGCAATCAATTCCCTTAAGTACTCTTCCATCATCTGATGGCTAAGGTTCGACTTGTAAAGAATATGTGTAGGCCTAATGCGATTGTTTTTGTCGTGGATAGCCTTAAGGATATCATAGATAATTTGTAACCTATCTCTTTTTTTTGCCATGTTTAAGTATTATAATAAGGTTTATCAGCAGCAGCAGATATGCAGCCATTGCAAACAGGTAACCTATAAGATAATATATCTCTGCATTTGTTGCAAAAACAAAATATAATGTTCCGATGAAAAGAAGCAATAATCCAATCAACACAACAAGATTATTTGCTTTTTTATGATTTATATAATGTAAGAAATAATATATCACTATGAAAAACAATATCAATGAGCAAAGAACATAAAACATGAACAGTTTATGAGTGCTGAAAAATATGGTTATACAAACCATTGCTAGCAACAATATAAATATTCTCCAGTTATCTGTTTTTAATGTTACATATAACAAGAGTATGAGTCCTATGGCATAGAACAACGCGTGCGCATAAAGCCCAAAAAGATTAATCAGGAAAACATTATTAAGATTGACCATCACTGAAACATCATCATCGAACTTTGAAAATATTAAAATATTTGTTATTGCCTGAATAATGTATGCGCCACATATGAACACAAATGCTATACCGAAATTCTTTGTCTGCTCATTGTCTGTTAGTTTGAATATTCTAAATGCATAAATTGCTATCATAAGTGTAATCAATGCAAATGCTATTTCCAAAATTATGCTGTATGTAAAGAACCATGCAGGATATAAAAATATGTGTGTCATTTGCTACTGGTAGGTTTTAAGGTTTTTAAACTTTATGGAATTGATCTCAATATGTTCAAGTACGTAATTAGTTCACACTTTTAATTTTTTGATGTTTTTCTTCTTTTCGGTGATACTTTATGGAAAAATTAACCGAAAAGAAACGTAAGTGGATTATTCAACAATTTCGTGCTGGACGAAGTGCTACGATTATTGCAAAGATTCAACGCATCAGTCGACGTATGGTCTACAAACTCTCAAATAATTTTAAGCGAGAGGGTATTTCAGCATATAATGCAAAGAAGGCAGGCAGGCCTTCTTTGCCATTGAATCAATCGTTTGTTAAAAAAGTCATTGATATCAGAAAACGTGATGATTATGGTGCAGAAAAACTACATTTCGTGCTTAAACGAGAAGGATTTATAGTATCTCAACGTCAAATACAAAAAATCCTTGACCAGCGAGGATTGACTGAACCCTGCGTTAAGCGCAGGGGACAACGCACATATGTTCGTTATCAGTGGCCGATTAGCAATTATTTGTGGCATGTTGATTGGACAACATACAAAGGGAAGCTTTATTGTGCTTTTATTGACGATAGAAGCAGAAAGATTATGGCTGCCGGAGAGTTTAATAATGCAATCGCTGATAATGCTAAATTTGTATTATATCAAGCAATACTGGACAACGGAGTATGTCCAGTAATAATTCTTAGCGATAAAGGATCACAATTCTATGCTAATAAGCATGACAAGACAGGAAAGAAAGGCATTTCTGAATTTGAAAAAGAGCTTGAAGAGTTAGGCATAGAATTTTGGACTTCTAGACGTAATCATCCACAGACTAATGGCAAGATGGAGAAATGGTTTGACACCTTAAAAAAACGTAAGAAGCGACATCCAGAAGAGTCGCTTCAAGACTTTGTAAAATGGTATAATAATGAGCGCATTCATCATGCGCTCGACTATAACACGCCTGAAGAAGTATACAAAGAAAATCTGTGAACTAATTTCGTACTTGTGAACTAATTTCGGAGTTATACGCTCTTACCGACTGAAAGAGAAGTCGATAATATCATAATTAGTTCACAAACAGATCTTACTGTGTGTGACGTGTCCTCTTTATAAATTATATAAACGATCTATATACTCCAGAAGTGAGAACTAATTTCGGAATTATACAGAATTGATCTCAATAGCAGACATGAACAAAGTATATATACGTTGTGAGAAGCCTTTATTTGTGGTCTGCATCATCCCCCACATATGCAACCACATTTTTATTTTTTTTATACGTCAGAAATNNTGATTGCTAGCAATCATGCCACCGGTCTTTGACCGGTGGTTCTTGACATGTTGAATAAAATAGTCTTGGATTTCATATTTTCTTTTACATTGTTCAAGAATTCCTGCTTATCAACACCAAACTTTACCTTGCCGTCTAAAGTCCTTACTGCCAATGTTTTATTCTCAATCTCTTTATCACCTAGAGTTATCATCAGTGGAATCTTTTTCACTTGAGCATCCCTGACCTTTTTCCCTGCACTCTCAGTCCTTTCATCAACCTCAACTCTTAATCCTTGAGATTCAAATTCCTTCTTAAGGTTTTGTGAATACTCGAGATGCCTGTCAGCAATAGGCAACAGAATGATCTGCACAGGAGCAAGCCATAA
>DUIB01000065.1:0-17560 GCA_013330595.1 Candidatus Woesearchaeota archaeon
CTGCAATGACGGAAAAGACAATGACTGCGACACAAAAATAGACTGCAACGATCCAAACTGCGCAAATAACCCTCGATGCATTGTACAAACATGCGGAGATGGCACTTGTGATGAGAGAAACGAAGATTGCAGTACATGCCCTACAGACTGCGGGATTTGTCCTCCAGTAAATGAATGTGATCCTGAAAAAGATTATTGTATAAGTGATGAACAACTGCAACAATATGTAAGTGAAACCACCCCTATTGTTGATGATAATCCTTCTTTGACTACACAAGGAACAATTTTAGCAGATGAGGTGACAGAAGAAGATATTAAGTTGTTAGAATATGCAAATACTGCATTAAAGAAATATAAGGAGCCTGCCTTTAACTTATTACCTGATGTCAATATCTTAAATCCTACTGATGGTGACTCTTATATTTCTGGCACCAACATTTTTATTAATGTTTCTGCAGATGATCCGGATGGAACAATCAGTAGGGTAGAATTGTATATAGGTCATTCATTTGGCCAGGGAGGTAGTGGCGGATTTGTCAATGATACATCTTATCCTTATTCAATGTCATTTACTCCTAGCATTACAGGTTTATATAATATAACAGCAAAGGCATTTGATGATCTTGGTGCATCAAATAGTGCATCTGTAAATATTAGCGTTACAACTAATTCCCCTCCAATAGTTTCCTTTTTGAGTCCTAAAAATAGTGCATCCTTTTTGTTTGGCTCTAATATTTTCATAAATATTTCTGCTTCTGATGCTAATGGTGTTGCTTTTGTTAAGGCTGAATATGGTGATGGGGAAGCAATGACTATGCTAGGAACAAAATATGCTGTTCCTTATTCTTGGACTTTATCAGGATTAAATTCAGGATCATATGTAATAAATGCTGTCGCTACTGATGTCTTTGGAGCTTCCAGTACTGCTACTGTACGTGTAGTTGTTAATGCTACTAACAAAGTTCCTGTTGTTTCTATCATTAGGCCTCTTAATAATTCTGGTTTTTTTACTAATGGTAATGTTGGCATTAATGTTTCTGCTTCTGATTCTGATGGTTCTGTTTCTACTGTTGTTGTTCAATACTCTTCTAATGGTATTAATTGGACTTATATTGGCGTAGGTACCTTATCTCCATATAATTTTGTGTGGAATAATATTCCTCAGGGCAAGTACATTATCAGAGCAACTGCTACCGATAATCTTGGTGTTAAGTCATATGCATATGTTACAATCAGTGTTACGACTAAAAATCAGGAAGTAAATTCGGCAATAACAGGTAATGTGATTGATTCTGAATCAAAATATTTTGATCCGGAAATAAACTATTGTCCAAATGAATGCAACCCACAATCGGTATATTCCACATATACAAGATATGCAAGTTTCCCTAGCATGTATTCAGATTGTATTGTTGAAAATCCGTCATGCGATTCAAATGATGAGGAAACTAATCAAGTGTGGGTCGATGACTATCAATGCTGTAATGACCAGATGGCTGGATGTTCTGATCCTTCATCTTATACTACTATTTCATATTTATCTGAAGTAACTTGCAAACATTTAGAATACTCGCCCTCAACCTGCATAGATAATAAAACACTTAAGACGTGCTTGCCATCATTCGTATACTTTGACGCTAATAGAGGAAAGCGCACTTGTCATCAATATAAACCATTCACATGCGGAGCATATCAGACATGTGAATCAGGACAATGCAAAGATATCCCGGATGGATCATATTACACACCAAAAGATTATGGGCCATTAACCCCAAGAACAATATATATAGATAAGCAAGCAATGCTGCTGAAGTACCCACAATTAGAAAATCAAGATACATACAAGTTTTACATATCAAATGATCCTTCTACTATACACTCTTCAGATTATTTGTTTAGATTTCAAAGTGTTGAAAAGATCGCAGGAAAAACATTCATCAAAATTACCTATTTTCCCTCACGGTATGGAATTGTAGAAGGACAAGCATATATTCATTTGGAAGATATTAATAAGAAAATTGCGTATAATGTCATCGGGATAAACATTCCAGAAAAAGTGTGCTCTCTATTATATGGAAATGGCGATATTAATAATCTTGATTTAGTTATGCTCGGAGATAATTTTGATTATCCATCTGCTTTATCATTAGCAATAGGAGCAGATAATCTTATTAATCCAATATATGGAGGTAACAATGACATTGCGTCTGGAAATATCAAATTACCCTTAGCTTATAAAAATAAAATTAATTTGTGGATAAGAAACACTCCCGGATTAGGATGTGAATTAGAGGATGATAAATATGGACTAGGCTTTGACGTTGTTAAATGCGATAAATCCCTTATGGAAGGATATGGGAGTACATGTAATTATGATATAAACATAGCACTGGCAAAAATAGGTGAAGGGAGCACTAGCCTTGTCAAACAAGAATCATGGATTAATGCTCAGAGTGTAATTAATGTAATTTATAGTATTGCCAGTGGTCCAGTTGGTTTGATTTATTTAGCTTGGTCATTTACAAATAGAGAACTATTCTGGAGTAACAATCCTGATAATATCAAAGGACATACAGTGGCTTTAACCATTGGAAGTGATAAATCCACTTTGTGGCATGAATTGGGTCATGCTTTCGGAGGTAATCTTGATTACTATCAAATTGATGATGACTGCGTTTATCATCCGTGTGCAATGTGCAACCCCTGGGAATACGATTTTTCAGATGAACAGCATTGCAGAGATGCATATAATATGGTAGAATCTTTCAATAAAGGCGGTTATTGCGATGGCATAATCGAAGTTTCTAGGATTTATCCTAATCCATTCAATACTGCTTCTTCTAATGTTAAGTATCGTCAGGCAAAGGTTCAAGTCAGGGCAGTTTATCCTTCAAATGCAGACACGTATTGTTATGCAACATTAAATGTATATAATGAACTAGGAAAACTGATAAGGACAATAGTTTCAGATTATCCATTAACACCTAACATGTATAGTCCATTCACAACAGAAGGATCTAATAATCATAATTACATATTCAGGTGGGATGGAAGGAACTTTAACGGAGACTATGTTGCATCAGGAAGATATTTCTTCCAGGTTTCTATGAAAAATACGAGAACAACAGATTCTCAGAAGGGCGATCCATTGAAAGTTGTGTTGCAAAAATAATGCATATATTAAAACACCCATATTGAATTGGTTATCTCTTTATTTTCATCTCTATGAAATCTATTTCTTCTACAGAATCTGATCTTGAGCCTTTTGCATTGTAAAGATATTTCAAAAGTATTAATGTGATTATTGTTGTTAAAAAGCTCATGAATACAATCGCAGAATAGATTTCCTTTGTTATTACCCCTAACAATAGTCCATTCAATGCAATTATGAATGCTACTTCTCCTCTCGGAGCCATTCCTGTTCCTATGATCAATGCATCTTTTTTCTTGAATCCCATCTTGTATGCAGTATATCCTGAACCGATCATTTTTGTTAATATGGCAACTGCTGTCAAAACAATTATGAACCAGAATAATGTCACAAATGCATTCAATTCAACAACAATTCCTATGCTGATGAAAAATATTGATGTAAATATTATCTCAAAATATTCAGAACCTGCAAGCAATGTATTGATTGCTTTACTTTTGCTTAAGCTCACTCCGACAAGGAATGCTCCTACTATCGGTGCTAATCCTAGCGCGAATGCTATATAGCTGAATAAGAATACTATTGCTAATCCTAGAACGAATGTTTGTCTTGGGGCAGTTCTTATTACGTGTTCGTTGAATTTGTCAAGCATCCATGTCAATAATTTCTCGCCAAAGAATAACATGAACAATACAAATCCTATTACCATCGCTAACTTTAATAGTATTGTTGTAGGACCGATTCCTCCAGGGACACTTATCACTATAGACAATATAGATAGACTTATTATGTCATCTATTACTGCCGCGCCAATCATTGCTTTTGCTGTGTCTGTCTTAATCTTTCCAATTTCTTTGAGAACAGAAGATGTTATTCCCAAACAAGTCGCTGTTAGTGTTGAACCGACGAATATAGAAATATAGATATCATACCCAAATAATGCAGAAACTGTAAATCCTCCTAAAAGCGGAACTAACGCGCCAAAGAAAGCTACATAAAAATTTTTCTTAGTATAAACTTCTTTGATGTTAGAGTTCAGTCCAGCGACAAACAATAAGACTATAGAACCAAGATTTGCTATTACTGCGATAGTGCCGTCATACTCAGCTATCCCTAATATGCTCGGTCCTAAAACTATTCCCAAGACTATTATACCCACACTTACTGGCTGCTTAAGCTTCTTAGATATTATTGTTCCTATTATTGCAAACAACAACATCGCAGCAAGCACCATGAATATTTTCACATCGGCCATTGTATCCCAAAATAACGTGCATTTATATTTGTTATGGAAAACTAGAATAGACTAATTAAGCCGAGATATTATTTTATGTATTCTTCCCATATTTTATCTGAATCATTATCCCAAATTTTCTTCAAGTATAGCTCATTGTAAAAAAATACGTCCTTAAATTCATCTTTATATTTTTTTGATTTCATTTTTATTTAATAGGTATTCTTATCTCGAGTATAATATAATGCATATAAAAATATTCCGAAATCACTTCTTAATATCGATTATCTCTGGTTTAATTATCTTCACATAATCCTTTGGCTTCATCATTATTGAATCATTATGTGTCCCTGCACTGAAGACAATCTGAGATTTTTCTGATAATGATCTATCCATATACACAGGAATGTTGAATAAGATGCCGAATGGAGGGACACTTCCAATTGTGCAGCCTGTTCTTTCTAAGACTTCTTCTGCACTTGCTAATGCAACATTCTTGCTATTGAACATTATTCGTAATTTCTTTAGGTCAATCCTTTCATTGCCTGCAATGACAACTTGTATGTATTCAAAATATTTTCCAGAATCATCCTTCTTCTCAACTTTCAATATTATTGCCTTTGCAGCCTCATCAAGATTTGTTCCTCTAATCTTTGCAGCATCCTCACTCCTATGGACATGCTCATGAGTAAGATGTTTATATTCAATATTATTCTTATCAAGAATTTCCTTTATTTGAAGAAATGTTGAAGAGGTCATTTATTGGAATTCCATCTGGATCCTCAGCTCGACAAGCGATAAAGTCAGCTTACTTACCACCATCAGGTGCTTGGATATGCTCCTGCTGTCTCCATGAAGCTGATTTTTCATCCTATAATTAGCCTCATAGACCTCAAAATCACCTTCACCAAATGTTATGACCTGCTTTCGGTCAAAGTTATAGTATAATTTGTAGTATCGCTCAAAGTGCTGTCTGTTCAGTTTGGCAAGGCTAAGAACTTCCTTCACATTCTTCTGTGTCAAAGCAAGATGCTTTCCTATGTACTTAAACTCATCACCGATAAGCTCCAGAATATACAGACTTGAGAATATCAATGATTTCTTGTTTTCAGGAAAATGAGTATCTATTTTATTTAGTATCCTTGAGCAATAATCTACTAATTTATCCACATTCAAGTCTATTGTATGTATCTCCTTGCATAGGCTCGGATCCTGTATCTTATTCTTTTCAATAGAGTCGATTATCATGTCAAACATCTGCAAAATGACGAGAAATATCCTTCGTAATGAGTGGTCAAATTCCTTTATGGACACCTCTGCCATCTCTCTTATTATACAATATCCCTTCCCTGATTCCATGATATCAATACCAATGAACCTGTTTGTTACTTCCTGGATCATTGCGATAGCCGGCTTTGGGGGGACTTTCTCTCCGAGCTTCGAATACTCGAATTGTGTAGTGTAGTAATGGTATGCATCCTCATACTCTTTTTTTGTGCTGTCAAAAAGAATCTTTATCTCATCACATCCTGACCTATATGCTGACTGAAAATATCTCCATAATAATGGTACTGTGAAGCCTTCAATGTCTATCTCACAGGATTTTTCCTTATGATTGCAGGGACTGTTTATGACTAAAGTATTTTCTCTCTCAAATATGTCTACTTCATCCCTACTCTTCAAATTTAGCCTCTTGACCCACTCTGCGGGGAGCGTCAAGGTTAATGTATTATGGCCTTGTTTTATTATCCTTCGTTTCATTGTACTAAACTGGCACTAAGCCACTCCGAATATACTTAAGATAAACAATATATCCTTATATATTTATCTAATATATTCACTAGTGAGGATATGGGATCCTATATTGCCTGGTATTGCCAAGAAATATATTGACAAGAGATAAATCTCAGAAAGCATATACCTACAGTATGAGCATCCATAATCCTGAAAATAAAGAGTGTGAGTTATGCAACACTATTGACGATAATGTGCCAAATCATGCACCTGCTATTGAAGAAGAATTCTTATATTACATTAACAAGGAAGAGCCGATGGATTATGAAAGGCAGCTCATGGAAAAGTATTATGACAGGATACAGGCAGTGTTAAGCAGAAAAGCAATACCTCCTTATGAGCTTGAAATCCAACCAACATCATACTGCAATCTGACGTGCGGCCATTGTATTGGAAGATTCTACGAAAGACTTCCAAGCATAATGACTTTTGAGGATATGCAGGAGATCAATCACCAGGTGCAGGAATTCCAGGTTGATGGCTATAAAATCGATAATATCAAGTTCTGCGGCACAACAGGAGAACCTCTTATGAATCCAGCAACACTCGACGGCCTGGAATTATTCAAGAAATCTGGATATAAAACAATATTATTCACCAATGGGATATTGCTCAATTCAAAGACTAGAGATGACAAGCAATACTTTGAAGTGATTGCTAAATATACAGACAAGCTGAACCTGAGCCTTGATGCTGATTCAGAAGATACATTCATCAGGCTGAAAGGCAGGAGCGGATTTGGCAAGGCTATTTCAGGACTTGAAAACCTTCTTTTGGCCAGAGATGAGTCAAAACATCATGTTGTTGTAAGCTATGTGATCAGCAAATATAATTATGATGGTATTATCAGGATTGCAGAATTGCTAAAACGTCTTGGTCCTGATGAATTATGGTATAGGGTGGATTTTACTAATCTTCAAGACATTAAAGAGCTATCAGAAAAAATCATCAATGACCTAGATATTGCAAAGGGATTGTCTGACAAGAATTTCAGAGTGGTTCCTGTATATTCACAGAACAGCATAAGCAAGGGCAGTAATGGCTTTGACTCAACATACATGAGATGCTACAATCAATTCTTCTGGGCATGCATAGGACCTGATATGGATCTTTATGCTTGTGGCCATAGAACCCATAGCGGCATACAATCTTTTGGCAATCTTAGAAAGAGCAATCTCAAGGAATTATGGATTGGAAATAAAAGGGATAGGTGCATAAATAATCTACCTGACAATCACTGCTCTGTCTGCAGCCCATCATCTACACGAAGAAATGAGTTCATGACATTCTTAAGCACACTGACAGAAAAACAAATGGATGATCTGCATAAGAAATATTTTAAGAAGGAATCATCCTTTGCTTAATCTCAATCCCAATTCCTTCAATGCATTCTCATCAATAGGTGACGGACAGCCATCCATTGGATTCTCTCCCTGCTTGTTCTTTGGGAATGCGATCACTTCCCTTATATCATTTGTTCCGTTCATCAATGCAACCATCCTATCCAGACCAACTGCAAATCCTCCGTGTGGAGGAGCTCCGTACTTGAATGCCTCTAGCATGAACCCGAATTTCCTTTCAACATCTTCCATTGTCAATCCAATCACTGCCATAACTCTCTCTTGGATATCTCGCCTATTAATCCTTATGCTTCCTGATCCTAATTCAATTCCATTCAATACAATGTCATAGCAGAGAGCTCTTACTTTTCCCGGATCTGACTCTAAATAATCAAGATGCTCATATTTTGGCATTGTAAATATGTGGTGTGCTGCATCCCATCTCAGCTCTTCTGGATTCCACTCATACAATGGAAAATCATAAACCCAGCAGAATGCGAACTCTTTTTCATCATAAAGCACTAGTTTTTTTCCGATCTCTTTTCTTACATTCCCTAATGCATCATTAGCCACTTTAAAAGAATCAGCGACAATAAGAATCGTATTCATTGGCTTGGCATTCAATGCCCTGATAATATTCATCTGTATCTCTGATGAAAGGTATTTTGCTGCACTTCCCTCTAATCTTAATTTTTCATTATCTTCAACGACTTTCAATGCAATCAATCCTTTCGCCTTGAATATCTTTGCAGCTTCTGATAATTCATCAATCTCTTTTCTTGCAAACTCATACTCAACACATAATGCCTTAACTATTCCACCATCTTGGATTGCATTTGTGAATACAGAAAAATCAGAGTTCTTCACATGATCTGATATGTCATGAAGAAATAACTCAAACCTAATATCTGGCTTGTCTGATCCATACTTAAGCATTGCTTCATCATAAGGGAATCTTTTAAATGGAACTTTTAATTCAACACCTATGCTTTGGAAAATATTTTTCATCAATCCCTCGCCGATCCTGAATATGTCTTCTTGCTCAACAAATGACATTTCAACATCAATCTGCGTAAATTCTGGCTGCCTGTCTGCTCTTAAGTCTTCATCTCTCAAGCATCTTGCAATCTGATAATACCTATCAAAACCTGCAACCATCAATATTTGTTTGTAGATCTGAGGAGATTGCGGAAGAGAATATGCTCTTCCATGATTGACTCTGCTAGGAACAATATAATCTCTGGCTCCCTCTGGAGTTGACCTTACCAATAATGGTGTCTCTATCTCAAGAAAATTTTCTGAATCCAAGAATTCACGGGCTGCCTGAGTTGCATTATGCCTGTTCTGGATGTTTCTCTTCATGACAGGCCTCCTTAAATCCAAATAACGATATCTTAATCTTGTCTCATCTGTGACATTAGTGTAATTTTCAAGATCCAAAGGCAATGTTTCAGAAGTATTCAGGATTTCTAACGAGCTTGCATAAACCTCTATTTCGCCTGTATCAAGCTTTTTGTTTGCCTCAGGTTTTTTTCTGACAATTCCACTGACTTTAATAACAAATTCTTTTTTCAGATTCTCAAATTCAGGAATATCATCAACATTAGCAGTAACCTGAGTCATTCCATATCTATCCCTAAGATCAATGAAACATAATCTTCCATGAAGCCTTATTGAATGCACCCATCCACAAAGAACTACATTCTTATCAACATCCTTTACCCTTAAATCATTGCAAGTGTGTGTTCTTAACATATCACTACCTTGAGAACGATGTTTCTTTATAAATTTTATTTCATTATTATCTTACTATCTACTATGAAATGCTTATTATGGGTGAACATTGGAGGAACAAATGTATAGGTTGCTCTTTTTCCTATATCCACATTTGCCCTTTTCAAAATGTACGCAACCATGTGTCCGCATGTCCAATCATCCTGGAATGTAAGATCTTCCTTATATAACGATTTCCTGAAAAATATGTATCTGAACCCTACGACTAATGATCCCCGTAATGTATGTGTAAGTTTTCTTTTTGTGGATATGAATTTCTCTCTTGATTCCTGAATTACCATTCTTCTCTGCAATCTAGAATATTGTTTTGGCTTTACAACATATAAGCTTAATCCTCCAAAATAATCTATCTTTCCAGAAATAAATTCCTTCAATGTTAGGGCCTCAACAGCGTTTCCGGGCCTCATTATCTTATAATCGATATCGAGTATTTTATCATCCCCAAGATAAATGCAGGAATGGGTTATTCCTCTAAGGATCTTGTTTGAAACTATTAATGTTATATGTAAATATTTTGAAAGAATATTATTAGGAATAGGGCCTGTAAGAACTATATCACCTGGCTTCAATATCTTTCTAAGATGATTGACTGCTCTTTCAATAAAATAACTATCATTGCTCTTTAATCTGATCACTCGCATTTTTACCCCACAAGAATAATGCAATAACGACTATAAAAAGCTTTTGTTAATTGATAAAATTAATAAATGACGCCTACAATAAATCGTCATGGCTGATCCTGTAGATATCCAAAGCATGATGCAAATATTGTGGATCTTCTTTGTTGTTATGATATTTATCATTATCATGTATGTCTATCAGTCTTTGGCATTTATGAAAATTGCCCAGAAATTAAAAACAAAAAATCCTTGGCTTGCCTGGATCCCTGTAGCAAATTCTGTCTTGCAGGCAAATATGGCAGGAATGCATTGGTGGCCTGTCTTATTGTATGCAGTGCTTTTGTTCTTTTATATAATAATGTTCATTTTTGCATTATTCCAAAACATAACTGTAGTAAATATAATTTCATTTATTACTTATATTCCTTCCATAATAATTAGTGTGTACACATTAATATGGCTTTGGAGGATCTATGAAAAAGTTTCAAGACCGGGCTATTGGGCAATATTACCTGTAATAGTAATTTTCTTTTTTACAGCATTATTATTTTTATCAACCTTATATCCGGCTTTCCTTGTGATAAGTATTATCGGAATAATACTTGGAATAATCCTTCAGATGTTATTCTTAGGTGTTGCAGCGTGGCATAAGAATTCAATAGTAAAGAAATCGTCTAAGAAATAACTATTTCTTCAAGTCATAAAGAAGCTCTTCAACCTTGTTCAGATTCCACTTGATAGCATCTGCTTTCTTTCTTAAATCTCCATTTCTTAGATCAAATTTAATCAAAATTCCTTGAATATCATGTATCAGATCTCTTATCTTCTGGACTTCTTTTTTATTTTTAACAGTTGCTTCAAGAACGGCTTTTCTTGATAATTCGCCTGTAAGATCAGACAATGCCTGAAGGTAAACTATTGGATCAACATCAATATCCTTGTATGATGGAAATTTATCTGTAACATATCCATAGAACAAGCATGCTTCTGCATATTCCTCTAAAGCATTCTCGAACGATCCTTTCAGATGAGGATGTTTCTGCAGGATTGGCTTGCATTTCTTTATTGTCAATAAAGCAGAATCAATGCTCTTCTTAGCTTCTTTTTGATCTTTTCTATGCAAGGAATATATTGCAGATTTGCTGTCTTTAAGGATCAATCTTGAATTAGCAATGATATCTTCTCTTAAAGAATCTTCTTCCTTAACATAAGTCTCCATGTCTTTTATATGCTTTTGGTCGATCATTATTAAAAGAAATAAAGCTTATTTAAATATGTTATCAACTTTCTCTATCTGTTCATAGATGTTCTCTATAAGATCATAATTCTTTATTTCTTCAAGTGTCACCCATGCATAATCCACTAATTCATCAGGTTGTTTCATTATCACTTCTCCTGAAGCATAATCTGCCCATAAGCTCACTATTATTGTTGAGAATCCATTAGGTCTTATGAATACAAGATTAGATACATAGCCAATATTCTTAATCCTGATATTTGTCTCCTCAAAAATTTCCTTCTCTAGAATCTTTTCAAAAATATCAAGCCAATGATCGTTAGTATCTTTATTTGTATGGATAAAATCTTTTTTCTCTATTTTTCCACCAGGCACACACCACATATTAGGAAATGCCTTCTCCTTAGGGCTTCTCTTGCATATAAGATATTTCTCATTTTTTCTTATTATGCCTGTTATTACAACATAATGGGCTTTTTCCTGAATCTCACTAATTTCCATAATCCAGGGATTATTAAGTAATATTTAAATAATTCCTCAAATTAATTTGACTATGCTCGATGGACTTAAAAAAACAGAAAGAATGAAGATATTTGAACTTTTCCTAGAAAAATATAAACTAAAATTCAGCGACATAGAAAAAGAAATAAAGATCAGATCAAATGCTTTATCTTATCATCTTGATGCAATGAAAAGGCAGGGATTGATAGAGAAGATAAATGATTATTACAGACTAACAAAGCATGCAGAAACCCATATTCCATTATTTTCAATGTCAAATGATCCCGGACCAATACCTATAATTCTCGTAGCAATAGTTAAGAACAACAAAATACTTTTGCTCAAGAGAAGCAAAAGACCCTACAAGAATTACTTATCATTAATAGGTGGAAAGATATTATTGCATGAAAATATGAAAGACGCTGCAATAAGAAAAGCAAAAGAAGAAGCAGGGATTGATTGTGAATTCAAATCATTGAATGCAATATTGCATGAGCGTGTCGAGACAGATAAAAAAATAAAACACTCATTCATATTATTCTTTGCACTTCTGGAGCCAAAAACCCGCAAACATAATAAGAATGTGAAATGGTATAATATCCACACAATAAAGGAAAATGAGCTTATTCCAACTGATTACTTCCTAATCAAAAACAATCTTAATTCTAGGATCAAAATGCATGATGCTCACATGTCTGATACTGAAAACAGTCTTCAACTGCATAAAATAGGCAAAATATGACCATAAATCCTTAAATAATATCGTAATATTTATATATAGCTTCTTTTATAAAATGAGCAATGAGCGTTTTCGGAGAAAGTATACAGTTTTTGGCAAAGCTAGGAATATATGATGTTGTGCTTCCATTCCTGCTAGTTTTTACTATAGTGTTTTCTTTGATGGAAAAGACCAAAGTCCTAGGAACAGAAAAAGGCAAGGATGATAAGGAATATACAAGAAAAAACATGAATGCAATGGTTGCTTTTGTGACTGCATTTCTTGTTGTAGCTTCAGCACAGCTTGTTGCTGTAATAAACAAGACATTAAGCCAAATCTTTATATTATTGCTATTAATAGTCTGTTTTTTAATGCTAGCAGGCTCATTTCATCAACAGACAAAAGAAGGATTTTTCCTTACAGGAACATATAAGAACATATTCATGGTAATTGTTTTTGTCTCAATAATAGCAATATTTTTAAACGCTTTAGGATGGTTAGATGTAATATACAACTATTTGAAGGATAACTGGAATACAAGCTATGTGGCAGCAGTGATCCTTATGATAGCGATTATAGGATTCATGGCATGGATCATGCACGATCCATCAGATTCAAAGGACGCTAAAAAAGAGGGAACAGGGTGATTGGAATGGGAGTATTTCAAGAAGGATTAATTTCATTGGAACAAGCAGGCATCTTGGATGTTGTTGTACCATTTATCTTAGTGTTTGTTATTGTTTATGCAGTTCTGCAAAAGACTAAGATATTGGGTGAGGACAAGGATGGAAAGCCTAGAAAAAACTTCAATGGTGTGATCGCATTGGTAATGGGCTTGGCTGTTGTTATCCCTCATGTAATTGGCTCTTATCCCTCTCCAGATTCTGATGTTGTAAATATCATAAATCAGGCTCTTCCTAATGTTTCAGCTGTGCTTGTAGCTGTGATAATGCTTTTACTTATTATTGGAGTATTCGGAGGACATGTTAATATTGCAGGTTCATCATTATCTGGCTGGGCTGTGATGTTTGCAATAATTGCCACTGTAGTAATTTTTGGTGCAGCTGCCAACTGGTTCAATCTTCCGTACTGGTTATTTTTCCTTGAGGATACTGAAACCCAGTCATTGATTATTGTAATATTAGTGTTTGCATTAATCATTTGGTTCATAACTAAGGAAGATAAAGAAACAAAAGAGCCAAGCTTTATGGAAAAACTTGGAAAGGCTATGGAAAAGCCTAAATAAATTTTATATATTTTAAAATGGCTACATTCCTCGATATCTCAATACTAGGACATTTTACTTCAGTATTTACATTTCTTCTAGTATTTGTAATCATCTATGGAATGCTTGAAGTTTTCAATGTCTTTGGTGAAGGCAGAAGAGGATTGCATGCTATTATTGCATTAGCAATGGGTTTTATTGTAATTTTCACCAAAAGCATAGTTACAGTTATCCAGACATTCACTCCATGGTTTACAGTATTAATCCTGCTTATTTTCTTCATACTCTTTGCAGTAAGAATGTTCGGAGCAGGATCAGGGGATATTAAAGCAGAGATAATGAAAGATGGTGTTATTGTGACATGGATAATTGTCTTTACTGTTATAATACTCTTATTCTCATTAGGATCTGGTTTTGGACAAAAAAGCTTAGAAGAAGGAGCAAGTACAACACCTTCAACCAGTGTCAATGCAACTGCGCCTGCGGGGAGCACAGCAACAGGCTCATTTAACCAGAATCTTTACAATACATTATATCATCCAAAAGTTCTTGGATTAGTTCTGATAATGCTTATTGCGATTATTGCAATGCTTTTCTTGACAGCAAGAGAAGGGCTTTGATTTTCAAGTATATATTCTTAGATTGATTTAAACGTTTTTCATTTTCATAACACAGGGATTTCGTGATTGACAAAACATATTGCAGCTAATGCAGTACCGTGATTTTTCTTTATCTTCAGACTTTGCTTAAGAATTGTTATATCTTTCAGATCATACTGTTCTGAAAATCCGTTAACATAAAGTTCATTGATGCTTGCTCTTAATCTCTTTTCAACTTCCTTCTCATCGTAATTACCATTATGCTCGCAAACTAATCCACCGTATTTTTTTCCAGTCTTTTTGTCATAAAGCCATCCATAAATTATTCCTGCTGTTGCTAACTGATTTTTCGTTCCATGAGCTACAGCCATTATTGTCTCCATGACTGCCCCATGAGTCAATAAAGGCTTAGGGATCTCTCTTGCAATTGCCGGCATTATAGAGGAATAAGTCATGATATTGCACATCTCAACACCTGCATCTTTCAATGCTAAATGATAAGAGCCTGCATGAATTGTTATATCAGATTCTCCTACTCCCTGCGTTACAAAATAGTCTTTAGGCACTCTCATCCCTATTGTATAAGTCTTCACCATCATATTTCTCCATCAAGATATGTTTTGTATGAAATAAAAAAAGGAGAAGAAGAGACTGAGAAATAACTCAGTCCGACTCCAAATAATGCTATTAATTTGACTAATATTAGGAATATTTGAATATTTTTCTTAAAGTTCATAAACTCACCTATAATTGAAAAAACATATGAAAAGATTTCTATTTATAAATATTTTGGAAATTGTTTCGACAATTTCCAAAGCCCAGAAATTCGAAGAATATCTTATGTTATTATTTTGCTGACGAGAAATAGAATATTATGTAATTACTAGAAAATTAAATAATACTGAGAAAATATATAAATTAAAGAAATTCAATTAAATTATGGAAATAAATCACGATCAAACTAAACACAAGTTTTATTGCATAGTTGATGGAAAAGAATGTTTAGTAGAGTACAGTATAGCAGATGATGAAATAGATTTCTTCCATACATATGTTCCAAAAGAATTAAGAGGACAAGGAATTGCGAAGAAGATCTATGATCATATTGCTGAGTGGCTTAAAGGCAAGAATCTTAAGATAAAAACATCATGCCCTTATGCAGAGAAATATTTTATAAGTTGTAAATGATCGGCCCTATGCCTACTGCTGTTAAATAATGATTCCTAATAATCCAATCAGGCATATCCATAGTCGGCTTATAAATTAGTTTTTTAATTCTGTTAATATCTTTAATTTTTTTGAATCCAATACCCGCATAATCATTAAAATCAAGATCTTTCATCATCGATATTAACACTCTAGTGATTGTTGTGTAGACTTTTGATTTTCTATTTGGAAGCGTGACAGGAATCAATATTTCATTCTTGTTGAAAGGAATATAAATTTCATTGGCAACAGATATTACTTTGTAAGCATTTGGTAGAGGATTATTATCTGTAAATATATTAGCTAATGCTATTTCTTCCAAAGTCTCAATAATGACATCAGGAAAATCTTTCTTGATTTGCTCTAAAGTGACTGAAAGATCCTTCACTTCATATTCTTTTCTCATCTTGAACAGGAATCAGGGATGTTTTATAAAAGTTATTAAAGAAGTAAAAAAATAAAAAAAACTTAGGCTGCTGCTTCCAGCCTTTCTTCTTTTACAAAGAATGCACATTCACCGTCAGCAATGTTTGGTGCATCAACAAGCTTTGCAACTCTTGACCCTTTCTTGCCTTTTCTTAGATAGATCCTGAATGTGGAATTATGTCCTACAATGTTTCCGCCAATTGCTTCTGTTGGATCTCCAAAGAATGTATCTGGCCTTGCCATGACTTGATTTGTCACGTAAACTGTAAGGTTATACATGTCAGCAAGCTTTGAAAGTATATGCATATGCTTATTTAATTTCTGCTGCCTATCAGCCAATGTTCCCCTGCCGACAAATTCTGCCCTGAAATGTGCTGTCAATGAATCAACAACTATCAACCTGACATTCAATCCATTCTTTATCAATTCCTCGATTTTTTCAGCAAGCAGCATCTGATGATCACTATTATATGCTCTTGCAACCTTAATGTTTTTCAAAACAGTTTCAGGATCAAGCCCTACACCTTTTGCGAACTGTATTATTCTTTCAGGCCTGAATGTTGATTCAGTATCAATATACACAGCAACTGCTGCCGGATCCTGTTTTTGGATATTTACAGCCAATAAATGCCCTATCTGTGTTTTTCCTGATCCATATTGGCCAAAGCATTCAGTGATTGCCCTAGTCTCGAAACCGCCTTCAAGCAATGCATCAAAAGGCTCGCAGTATGTCGGTATCTTATTTATTGATGCTCTCTTAGCCATCACTTCATCACCAGACATAAATCCCATATCCATGCTTGCTCTTGATGCCTGAATAATTTTTCTTGCTATTAATTCAGAGACTCCTGAAGCTTCGACAATCTCTCCGACTGTTGCAACAGCAATAGCCAACAGATTATCAAATCCTGCTAAAGATAATTTTTCTGCAGTACTAGGACCTACTCCTGGAAGACTATTCACTGACATATCCTTTGTCTTCTTAATATTCTTAAGATCAATATTCACATCTCCATCTAACTCGTTTTCTTCAATCTTTTTTCTTGCCATATTTTTCACCCTTGATTTTTTAAAACAATTAGCATTAGCGTCTAGCGAACTCGGCATATAGTAATCCATTACAAATAACTCGGCATACAATCAATAAAATAATCTTTGTGAGCGCGTCAATGCAAAACAAAAAAAAATTAAAAAAATCTATGCGTAGATATCCTCTTCAATCTCATCAGAGTACAAAGCAAGATATTCATAAGCCTTGTTTAAAACTAAAGTAGCTCTTGGAATATCTGCAATTCTGAGAGAATTAGTAGTCTTCCACTCATCGTCTTTGGCTTTATAGGATCTTTCAAATGAAACAGTCCTATAAGAAACCTTTTTTCCATCTCTTACCACTTCATTGGCCCAGATGGTTGCAGCAATTGCACCTGATCTGAACTTCTTTTCAGGTAGGTTTTTGCCCATAACTTCACTTACAGATGGGGCTTTTATCTGTATGGTTTTTATTTTTTCCATTTTTACCTCTTGCTTGTCGCATTTTATTTCATATCGCCCTTAAATTATGGCCTTGAGAGCCCAGGCGACGAGGTCTGGATTTCATATGGAAACCCAACAAACACTAGAAAGAGCAATCCCTTTAAATACCCTGTGAGCCAATGTCCAGTGTGGGAAGTGAAGGATTTCCGGAAATTAAATACAATATCAGATCAGAAGAAAAA
>DUIB01000065.1:17581-19415 GCA_013330595.1 Candidatus Woesearchaeota archaeon
TTTAAACAAAATAATTGCTCTATTCGGTTTAAGAGTTGTTGAAGAGATTTTGTTGGTCGATTTTACACCATCTTCAGTAAGATAATAATAAGAACCTCCAAAGCTTATGTATTTATCAGACTTTGTTGGATTAACATACACAAATGCTTTCTGGAATTCTCTTGATAAAACATCATCGTCCCTTTCTTCATATCTGCCCTCAGGGATAAACATACTTAAAGGAAGATCAAAACCTTTCCAAGCATTGAAATCAATACTCCACGAATCATAATACGCCTTAGTATCAGGACCCTTAATACCTAATAATCCGGTAGCCATAGAATAATAGGCTGCCTGCGCTCCATTTTCGTGTTGACCTTTTACGGGGCCAAAACCTAAAACAGACGTCAAACCCTGATTCTCAGCATTAATTAACGCATTAATATCTGTTTCACACATTTGATTCGTATACCAAAAATCAGACAAAGGTACACCAGGCCAACTTTCCATCACACTGCAAAAGCCTTCTTTAAGTGCTCCTTCAATAAGATCAGAATATTCCTCCATCACTGTATGCTGTAATCCATTAAGTATGAATATTGCCTCTTTATTTCCTTGATCCCTGTCAACAAGTTTTCTAATATTATACATGGCTTTTCTTACATCATTCATCCAAGTCTCAGCTTCATAAAGTTGGCCTGTACGGGAATCAATAACTTTAATTGTTTCTCCATTAACATATTTTAAATCACCATTTTCAAAGTTCTTCATATTTAATGGTTCGAATGAGTCAAAGAATGCTCCATTATAGCCGACACTCATCGCATTCAATATACTGTCAGCATAAAATTTCTGAAAATCTTTGTGACCAAAAAATAAGTTTGCTCTGGTCATACAACCTTCACAGTTCTTATTAGTATTCCTACAAACATCACATTCTGGTTTCGGATCAATCGGATAATTTGAATTATATATCTGCTCTCCATTAATATCTTTTAATTTCCATTCTTCAGGATAAGATCCGCCCATTCTACCGAGTATAGGAGGAATTTGNNTTATATAATCTAAACCTATCAAGTGCTTCCCGATCAAAATATATTTTGTAAGGGTTCCATTCAACTAGTTTAATACCATCAAACCTCCACCAGAGTGAAAGTTTCTTTTTACCCAATTCTTCCATATAATTCAAGAATGATGTTCTGTCATCTTTGTGATCATAATCATATGGTTTATTGTATGTTGAACTTAACCTCGACCTCAAAGTTAATCCTCCAGTGTACCATTCCTTGTTAGCATCTATTCTAAATGTATTGTCACTTTCATCCATGGATTTCGAATCAGTAACATCAGATATCCTTATTCTTGCATCTTGATATTTACCTGTAGGAACATTCTGCCATGTATAAATGCCATTATTTTCTGTTGAGCTAACTAATATTTGCCAAGTATTTCCATTATTCAAAGAATATTCAATCTTTACGTTCGCTAATGTTCCTGAAGATTCCCATTTAATAGTCTCAGAACCTCCAGATACTAAGACCTCGCCACCGGCTGGTCTTATAACAGCAATCTCCGGAGGCTCAAAATTCGGATCATTAGTAATCAAAATCCTATCGACTTTGGTCGTAGAACGCCAATGTTTGTTAATCTTAAGAACATGATTATTCCCAGAAAGTTGATAACCTGGAGGATTGGTTGGAATCCAATGATAGCTCCAACCATTAACTGTCCTATCCTCAGGCCCGGTATAGAAGTAAGGGCTCACAATCCCATCAACATCAACAGTGAGTGTACCCCAAGAATCCTGCATCTGAGTCCTAGCCCAAACATAATATTTTCCAGGGCTTGCAGTAAA
>DUIB01000068.1 GCA_013330595.1 Candidatus Woesearchaeota archaeon
AATATTCCTGTTAGTGCTCCTGCTGGCGCAAAGACAGCTATACTGACAGCAATAGGCTCATCCTGGCCATAATTCAATAAAATTTAAAATGAGACTTTTGATATTTTTTTTATTTATATTCTTTCTATTATTTCCGTACACTGTAGTGTCAATAGGAATAATTGAGCCTAGTTATGAAGAAAGGTATATAGTCTTTCAGCCAAATATTGAAAGACATTATGAATTTACAATAGGAAAAGCCGAATTTATTCATTCATTCAAGAATGCAGGTGTTTTAGATCCATATGTTACAGTAAATGATCCTGCTCAGGATTCTGGACCAAGACCTATATCAGCAGATATCAAACTCCCTGAAAAAATTGATCCTGGCCTGTATTATATTTTCATTGGAGGTCTTGAAACCTCAGGAGAGCCTGGAACAGTCTCAGCCAGGGCAGGCATTCAGTCAAAAATTACTGTATTATCATTATATCCGGGTAAATATCTGGAATATTCTTTAACAGCAAATGATGTAGGAGTAAATGAAAAAATCAATTTCTCAATGGCATTAAGCAATTACGGGATTGAAGATATAGGTGCTGTTAAGGGAATAATCGATATTTATGATCCAGAAAATAATTTTGTACAGGCAATATACACGAACACTATCTCAATAAAATCTGTTGAAAACAAAGCTTTAATAGCAGAATTCTATGCTTTGAACCTTAAGCCAGGAATATATAAGGCTGTTGGAAGAATTGAATATGATGGAATCAAGCCAAATAGTACAAGAGAATCATTCTTTAGAATAGGCTCTTTAAACATTATAATAAATGATTATACTAGAGAAGTGATTGTAAATGCAACAAACAGGTTTGAGATTACAATAACAAGCGACTGGGTAGGCACAATATCCGGGGTATATGGTAGAGTCTATACGCCTAATCAAAAAACCTTAAAAACACCCAATCTTGATATGAACAAGTTTCAATCAGCCACATTAGAAACATATTGGGAAACCAAGGGACTTGAAATTGGGGAATATGATGTTGTTATCGAGATATTCTATGAAAAAACATCTATCAAGAAAACTGTAAAGGTGAATGTAATAGATGGAATCCCTCCAATCATAGAAAAACCAAAAACCTTTGAAATAAAAACAACAACAATAGCCATTATTGCAGCTGTTATACTTGCATTGATTAATATAGGAATCTTCTTCTATATTAAGAAGCCTAAAAATAAGAATGAGGAATCAAACCAGAATTCTACGTCTATTCAGCCTCCTAAATCATTAAAATGAGAAAAAATAATAATAGGAATATCGCACTCTTACTAGTAATCATTTTTATAGTCGGATGCATTTTCACGATTTTATATTATTATAATTATTATCTGTTGGATCATCTTCAAGTTCGGACAGATGTTACAGTGACTGAGGGAGGTGCTGCATTTAATGTCAATGATGAAAACTTAAGCATGGGAAAGACTGTCAGGGGAGGATCAGCAGAGAGGTCATTTCACATATCGAATAAGCAAAAAAGTTTAGTAAAGGTTTCGGCAGCAGGAAACATATCCCCTTATCTTACATTTTCAGACAATAATTTTATTCTGCCTGCAAATGAGGTTAAGCAGATATTTGTATACTTCATAGCCCCTGAAAATATCTCCCTGGGAAAATATCATGGAGTAATAAATGTGAATTTCTATAGAGCAAAATAAATAATTATTATGTTTGGGATTTAATGAAATAATAACTTTTATATATCACTAAATCAAAAATATTGTTATGAATCAGAATAGTCTTATTTTGTTAATATTATTTTATATTTTAATTTCACCATATCTTGTTCCTGCTTATTCAGAATATGGCTTTTTATTATCAAATGTGAGCATTAATAATGATTTTGATGTTGTGTTTGAAAAGAATTCCGGATACATAGAGATTATAAACGCTACATTAGTCTCATATCCAAGAGAGGATATAAGGCAAAAACCAGATTTAATCAACATTGAAAATCCTGACCCTGATGGAATTGTCTTTTTTTGGTTCAAACCATTAGAAAGACATTATGAATTTACATTCAATTCGATTGTAGAGACTAATTTTATTGAAAACAAAATAGACAAAAAGATAAGTTTCCCACTAAATGATCTGGACCTATCATTGAACCAGTATATACAGCCTACAGAGATCATTGACGTAACTCCAGAGATTAAGAGCATTGCAGAATCATTATCCCAGGATGAAAACGATTTATTCGTTGTTGAATACAAGTTTGCTGAATATGTTAGGAAGAATATCGAATATGACTTATCAACTATTACCTCTGAATCAGACCAGAAAAGTTCTTGGGTGCTGGAAAACAAGATAGGCGTATGTGATGAATTGACTAATCTTTTCATAAGCTTAAATAGGGCAGCCGGAATCCCTGCAAGATTTGTCTCAGGAGTGGCATATACTGATTTAAGTGTTTTTGATGATCCCTGGGTTGCACATGCCTGGGCAGAAGTCTATTTTCCAGGGTATGGATGGATACCTTATGATATTACCTATGGAGAGTATGCCTTTATTGATGCTGCCCATATAAAGATGTCAGACAGTATTGATGGAAAGATTCCTAGTGTGAAATACCAATATTCAGGGAAAAATATCGATTTAATGCCTGGAAAGATAAATACAGAGGTGAATGTACTGCAGCATGGAGAGAAAATAAGTATGCCATATGCTATACGTACAAGTTTGTATGATTATACTATAGGTTTCAATTCCTATAACATAGTGCAGGCTGATGTTACAAATAGCAACAATTATTATTTTGTTGCAGATTTGTTCCTATCTGAGACTAATGGACTAAGAATCATTGAGGAATCAAAAGAAAAGGTTCTAGGCAAAGCAATTCATAGAAAATCAGTATTGCTAAAACCAAGATCAACAGAGAGAATTTATTGGATAATAAGGACTGATTCTCTTGAAAGAAAATACACATATAAATTTCCTGTTGTCGTGTACGATAAGTTTAATAATTCTGCAGAGGAAATCTTTGATTCAAGAGAGGAGTACAATATTATTTCCAAGGATTATGCTGAATCGATAATCAATTCTGATAAGGAAGTGTTTGGAAATGTAAATGTAAATAATATGATTGATATGAAATGCGATGTAATGAAAGAGTTTTATGTGAATGATTCTATTAAAGTAAATTGTGTTGTTGAGAATAGGAATAAGGTTACTTATAAGAATACTAGCATATGCCTAAAAGAGTATTGTCAGCATGTGGATATAAATTACGGGATTAATGAAGCATCAATTGAGTTGAAGGCAACAAACATTGGATTGCACACAGATACAATAAGGGCAGCTAATAAATTATTCTCAAAAATTAGTTATGTGACATATAATGTGAAGGATCAGGTTGATCTGGATATCATCGAACTGAAATATCCTGAAATTGTTGCATACAATGAGGATTTTAATATATCATTTAAATTGACCAAGAAAAGCCATGCAATTCCTGTAAATATCAGTGTTGCCTTAAAGTCAGAAACTTCAACAGATACAATAATGATTGATAAACTGATCCAGGATAATTCCTTTGCTTTTAATGGCAATGGAAAATTAATGAAGCCAAATACTAATGATTATACAATTGAAATCAGGTATTATGATGAATCAGGAATAATGCATTCTGAGAGCAAGAGCATAACTATTAAGAATAAATCTAACTTCTTCCAGAATCTTGCATTATGGTTTAACCGGTTTATCTATTAGACTGAAAATAGTGTATGAATATTTTTTTTCTTAAAATATTATTGCCTATGCGCTCACATAGTCTATATGATAGATTGTATGCCGATTTATTTGTAATAGAATATATATTTGAAAGTTCGCTAGGCATAGGCAATAATAAAGTCGATATTAAGACTAAAAATAAAGGCGATAATGTAGGGAATAATTTAGATGACAAAATATATAAATACTGATTAAGATGGATAATCATGATTGATAAGCTTGTTCCTGATACTAGTGTTCTTGTTGAAGGCATATTGTCCAGGAAGATTGAGGCAGAGGAGATTTTGCCAAAAGAGATAATAATTCATGAAGCTTCATTGTCTGAGCTTGAAGCCCAGTCAAATACAGGCAGAGAGATAGGATTCATGGGGTTAGAGGAGATAAAGAAACTTAATCTATTGTCTGAAAAACATAAATTCATTGTAAGATTTCTGGGAGATAAGCCTACTGAGCATGAGATTAGTAATGCAAAAAAAGGAGGCATTGATTCATTGATAAGGAATCTTGCATTTAATCTTAAAGCAGCTCTTGTTACTGTTGATAAAGTCCAGGCATTAGTGGCAGAAGCAAAAGGAGTTGAAGTCATATTGATTCAGTTAGATCAGTCTATTAGGCCTTTGACTATTGAAAAATTCTTTGATGAAAAGACAATGAGCATCCATCTTAAGGAAAACTGCAAGGTTAAGGCAAAAAAAGGCGTTCCAGGAAACTGGGAATATGTACAGATAACAGAGCAAGTATTGGATAAAGACACTTTAAAGGATATTGCTAAAGAGATTGTTGAAGACTGTTCAATGAGAAGTGATGGCTTTATTGAAATTGAGAGAAAGCATTCAACAATAATACAATTAGGAAAATTCCGTATAGTAATAACAAGGCCGCCGTTTGCCGATGGATATGAAATAACAATTGTCAGGCCTGTGAAAAAGCTTAATTTCAATGAATATGATATGTCAGAGAAATTAAGAAGAAGAATAATGGAGCAGGCAGAAGGAATACTTATTGCAGGAGCTCCAGGGCATGGGAAAAGCACATTTGCACAGGCATTAGCAGAATATTACTTAACAAAAAACAAGGTTGTAAAGACAGTTGAAGCACCAAGGGATCTGATATTGAATGATGAAATTACACAGTATGCAATAAGCCACGGTACTTATGAGGAAATTCATGATATTCTCTTATTATCAAGACCTGATTACACATTATTTGATGAGATGAGAAACACAAAGGATTTTGAGCTTTTTTCTGACTTAAGGCTTGCAGGTGTGGGAATGATAGGAATAGTGCATGCCACAAATCCTATTGATGCAATACAAAGATTTATTGGCAGGATAGAGCTTGGGGTAATACCTCACATAATGGATACAGTCATTTTCATAAAAAATGGGGGCATAGCAAAAGCATATAGTGTAGAGATGGAGGTCAAAGTCCCTTCTGGAATGGTTGAGGCAGACCTAGCAAGGCCTGTAGTTGTTGTTAATGATTTTGAGTCAGGAAAATTAGAGTTTGAGATATATAGTTATGGTGAAGAGACTGTTGTTATTCCTGTAAAAAAAGAGACAATAAGCCCTGCAGCAGAGCTAGCAGCAAAAATAGTCAAGCAAGAATTCATGAAATACAGTGATTTTGTAAGAGTTGACATGGTGAGCAATAATAAGGCAGTAGTGTTTGTTCCAGCAGAGAGAAAGCCAATGATCATAGGAAAAAGTGGGAGCAATATTGACCAGATAGAGAAAAAACTAGGATTAAGCATTGATGTTCGCGAGATTAATGAAAAAAGCTCTGAAAGATCAGAAACCGTGCCTTATCAAGTAAAGATTGACAAGAAAAACATAACATTCTTGATATCTTCAGATGCAGCCAACAAGGATACTGACATATACATCGGAGATGACTATATCTTGACAGTAAAGAGCAGCAAGAAATCCATAATAAAGATCAATAAGCAGAGCAATCAAGGCCGAGAGATCATGCACTCCCTAAACGAAGGAGAGAAAGT
>DUIB01000032.1:0-10460 GCA_013330595.1 Candidatus Woesearchaeota archaeon
AATGTCAAGAACCACCGGTCAAAGACCGGTGGCATGATTGCTAGCAATCATGCTTGTTCTTGATCACGATCAGAAATACCAGGCCATGTATATCAGAAGGATAAGCATGGCTTTTCCACTCATCATAGATGAGTAGTATTTCTGACGTATAAAAATAATTCAGCCTCTCAAAAGAGAGGAAAATATTGAAATTACAGAGAAAGGGTTTCTGGAGAGCCCAAAAAACAAAAGCTTTTTATATTAGGGTTCTTAATCATTATTTATTAAAAGGGGTGATTAGATGTTGGATATTGAGCCACCAGAGGTTCCAAGAAAACCAGTTTTAAAAAAGGAAGGTTTTTTCGCAAAATTATTCTCAAAAAAACCTGAACCTGTTATTACTAAGCCAGAACCCTTATCAGAGATTAATCTAGATACTGAATTAGAAAAGCTCCCTGAATTGCCAGTTCTTGAATTGACTCCAGAACAGCCTTCAAAAAAATTTGGAAAATCCAAAGGCAAGGGATTGAAGAAGAAAATTGAGAAGTTGGATTTGAGAAAATCTTTTGACTGGAGTAATCAAATTACCGAGCAGGAATTAATGATTAAAGATAGTATAAGAAATAATGATCAGGTAAACAAATTGATGGCAGCAGCAGACAATCATGTTGATAACACTATGGAAAATGTTTCTCAGAATGCCTCTCTTCCTGAACAATTGCCAGAGGTTAATCTAGAAAGTGTTGATATTCCAGAACTTAATACTCCATTGTCTATTAATCCTAAAGAAAAATCATTGTTTACAACCATAGACAAGAATCATGAAAGATTGAGAGCAAAATTGTCAAAATCCTTAAGTTCTGAAAAATATACTAAGAAAGAGTTTAGGGAATTATTAAGGCAGTATGATAAGAAGATAGAAAGAAAGATAGAGTTCAAGGAACAAGAATTAAGTAAAAGAAGGGATAAAATCGAAAAAATGCATAAATCATTAATAAAAAAGCAAAAAGAGGTCAATGAATTCTATAGGAATCTGAAAGATTTGGAGAAAAAATTAAAGAATAAAGAAGATAAATTAGATAATATAATTAATTCACATGTGGAGAAGCAATTAGCAAAGAGGTTAAATAAAGACAGATTATTACTCAGAAAAGAATTGCGCAATACGTCGCTTTTAAACAATAAGCTAAAGAAACAATTGGATATCATAGAAAGAGAGAGAACAGAATTTGAATCAAAGAAGGAAAAGATCCTGAAAGAACTAAAAGATAAGATGAATTATATGCAGACAACATATGACAATAAGCTTAAACAATTAAGTGACGAAAGGAATGATTTTGAGAAAAAAAGAGCATCAGCGATTGAATTGCTAAATAAGGGAGATGCAGTACACAAGGATTTAGAGCAACTGCAGAATTTAAAGGATTCGATGGAACAAAAGAGAAATTATGTTGACAAGATGTTCACAGAAGACAAAGAATTGCAAAAAGCAATATCTAATGCTGAATTACGGCTTGGAAAAGAGAGAGAACAGCTTGATAACATGATTTTTTCGAAATATATTGAATGGAAGCTTAAGCAGCCTGACAGTAGCGAGGATGTAACTAAACTGTTTACAAACCCAAAAATTGATGGATTAAAAAAATTAATCAGAGAATGTAGGAAATTAATAGCTCGGGATGATATCCATCAAGCAAAAGCATCTTATAATAATGTTAAATCATTATTCGAAAGTATGGAAAGCAAAGACAAAGAAATGTTTTACAATATTGTCCGTGAACTTTATAATGACATTCAGCTTGCTGCCATGCAGGCTGATTATTGATTCTTTCAATAGATTTAAATAGTTATTTAACCATACAGGCCTTATGGCTGAATCTGATATTGAGGAGATTGTTGAGGATGCTGATGCAGAAGAATCAGAGGAATGGAGCTATTCTAAAGTCAAACCGCATAATGATGATAATAGGCTTAAATTCCTTTAATTCAAAAAATCGCGGATTTTTGATCAAAAAAACATATTAAGTAAATAAACAAAAAATGTAAATATGTTTTTTGGAAATCAAAAACTTGAGGTTTTTGATCAAAAAAACATACAAACCCATAAACCCGCTGACTTTAATGTAAAATCGAAATATGTTTTTTTGAAATCAAAACATTTAAAAAAGGTTTGTTGTTTCTTGGATTATCTTTTGAAGGTGCATTATGGATGAGTTTGAAGAAAAACCTACTTTAATCGGTAAATTGAAGAATTTTGTGAAAGAATGTGTTAGAGTATTGAAAGTAACAAAAAAGCCTACTAAAGAGGAATTCAAGACAATTAGTAAGATTTCAGGTTTAGGCATATTGGTAATTGGACTTATTGGTTTTCTTGTTCACCTGATTGATGTATTGGTGTTTAAGTGAGAATATGACTGAAGAAAATAAGATCTATTGTTTAAGAACAACTGCAAACAGGGAAGATCAGGTTATGGATTTTGTAGTTAGCAATGCGCAAAGAAAAAATATCAATATTTATGCTGTTATTAAGCCTCATGGTTTAAGGGGATACATCTTTATTGAAGCTCCGAACAAGACAGAGGCAGAGCATGCTGTTTTCGGCATTCCTTATGCTAGAGGATTGCTTTCTCATGATGTTGCTTACACAGAGATTGAGCATATGCTTGAGCAAGTGAAGAAAGAGATGAATATCCAAAAGAATGATATTGCAGAAATCATTTCAGGTGCATTCAAGAGAGAGAAATGCAAGATCACAAGAATCGATAAAGTAAAAGAAGAGGCTGTTGTTGAATTGCTTGATGCAGCTGTTCCTATCCCTATAACATTAAAGCTTGATGCTTTGAAAGTTATCAGAAGAGAGGGTGAAGAGTCAATTGATTAAAAGGTGTTATTATGACTAAACAGAGTGTTGATGCATTGATAAACGGTGGACAGGCCTCAGCAGCACCACCATTAGGGCCAGCATTAGGCCCATTAGGAGTTAATATTGGATTAGTTATTGCTGAAATAAATAAGAAAACAGCATCATTCAAAGGCATGCAAGTGCCTGTAAAAGTTACTGTTGACACTTCCACTAAAGAGTTTTTAGTCAGTGTTGGGACACCACCTGCATCAGCATTACTATTAAAAGAGGCAGGAATAGAGAAAGGCTCAGGAAAGCCACACACTGATAAGGTTGCAGATATTCTTATAGAGCAGATCATTAAAGTTGCTAAGATGAAAGAAGATAATCTGCTTGGAAAAGATCTTAAAGCAAAAGTCAAGGAAGTTATTGGAACAGCCAATAGTCTTGGAATATTGGTTGAAGGCAAGCCTGCAAAAGAAGTGATAAATTTGGTTGATCAAGGAATGTTTGATACTGAGATTAAGTCAGAGAAGACAGAACTTTCAGCAGAGGAATTAAAGAGGCTACAGGAAGAGAAGAAGAGATTGCAGGAAGATGTCGAGAGAAGAAAAGCAGAGGAGCAGAAGAAAGCAACTGACATTGTTGAATCAATGAAAGGCAAGGAAAAATCTGCTATTAAGGCTAAGCTTCATGAAGCAGGCATTTCTGAAGAATTGATAAAGAAACTATTGCCAGCTGATACTGGAGCAACAGAAGTAAAAGGAAAAGCTGTGAAAAAATAAATTTTTTATTTTCTATATTGTTTATTACATATTCATAATAAAAAGATTTATAAATATGTCATATCATAATTAACCATAACAAATCAAAGAGGTGTTTTTGATGAACAGAAGAGCTTCTATGGAGTTGAGTGTAAATTCTATTGTGATATTAGTTATTGCAGTGGTGATAATGGGACTGTTACTAGCTTTTATAAGAAGTAAATTGACAGATCTTGATGTTCCTGATCCTGGTGAAATAGAACCTGTAGCAGCATCTAGCTCTACTCCAATTACTTTATCAAGAGAATCTGTGACAGTTGCCTCAGGAAAATCTTTTACATTAAAAGCAAATGTTTATAACACCTATCCTGTGAATAAAACAGTTGAATTGACTGCATCATGTGGTACGACTGATTTGTTTTCAAAAATTACGAGTGATGAAGCACAAAAAATTGAGCCTGGAGACCAAAAAACATTTAAGATTCTATTAAGTATTGCAAAAACTAAGCCAAGAGATGTTTATTTATGCTCGATAAAAGCAAAAGAGCAGGGTGGAAATAATTTAGAATCTCACATTGCTTCAGTAACTATAACAGTAAAATAAAAGGTGATAATCGTGAAAAAACATTTAACAAGATCGGAAGAATTTGATATACTTAAGCTTGTTATTGACAAGTTTTTGTTGCTGAGCATATTCCTTTTAGGATATGGATTATTCAAGATAGTTGAATCAAGTGATTTCCTATCAGGATTAGCAGTACTTATAGGTGGAGTGCTGTTGATGATAATATTGACAATAATCCTAGTCAGAGAATATGAGTTTATCAAATCATAAAAAAGCAGCATTAGAGCTTTCTGCAAATGCTATTGTAATAATAATCATTTCAATAGTAATTCTAGGTTCAGGAATAGCGATTTTCTATAATATTAAAAATAATGCAGAAGACAAGATCCGTGATATGGATCAAAGAACTCAGGATCAGATCAAAGCATTGATGCTGAGCAATAATTATAAGGTTTCTGTTTATCCAAACACTTTAAAATTGAATAATGGAGATGCTGAATCTGTAGGATTAGGAATACAGAATAATGAACAAGAAACATTGGATTTTAAGTTAGAAGAGGATATTGAAAATCTCATGATCAAATATTATGCGAAACCAGAGTCGCCAGTAGAAGAATATCCCAATACAGGTATGAAATATCTTTATATGGAAACATTAGGAGGCTTAATGATTGCAGACAATCTTAAGGCTAAGGGTGTTTATATAAGAACTCTTTTAGTTAAAATGCCTAAAGATGCAAAAAAAGGAGAGTATGTTATTACATTGTCGATTCAAAGCCGAAAAACTGTTGGAGGAGGATATATTACCAATGATTACGATACAGTCCAGATCTTTGTCATTAATGATTAGATGCCTTTGATCAATTCTCTCAAAAAACCTTCTGGATCTTTTGATAATACATAATGGCTGCTCAATAAAACGCCTTTAGCTCCTAGTTTTAGTGCTGTCATTACATCCTGATTTGACTTAATGCCAGCTCCTACTAAAACATTCAGACCATTGCATGCTTTGACTGATCTCTCTATGATCTCAGGCCCGGATTCTGATACTGATTTCTCTCCACCAATCAGTTCAGGAGGTTCAACTGCAATAAAATCTGGCTTGACTAGCTTTAATGAGGATAATTTCTTTGCTACCACATTATCTTTTGCGCAGACAACACTTTTCATGTCCAATTCCTTTAATTTAACAACTGTTTTTTCAATATCTTTTATGTCAAGCTTTTTTTCTGAATGATTAAGCAATGATCCATGGATATTGTTATCAGCAAGGTTTTCAGCAATGATGTTTCCTGTGCTTTTTCCTAATACTGAATTATCTGTATGTTGCGCATAAACAGGAATCTTAACATTTGATGCGACCTCCTTTAGGTCAATTGATTGAGGACAGACAATGATGTTTACTTTGCTCTGTAAAGAGACTTTTTCTGCGATTTTTGCAAGTTTTAATGCATTTGCTCCTGATGATTCTTTGTATGTCTTGAAATTCAATATCACAAATGGTCTAGAATAATCTAATTGCCTAACTACTGGTTGTTTCTTAAAAAAACACATTTTAACACCTCTTTTTGCTATCAATTAGAGTATACATTTTTAAATTTTGTCATGCATTGAATGTGAGTAATGTTGCCAATGCTTTTTGTAAATCTCTCTCATCCACAATTAGTATATGCTCCCAGTGGCATATCATAGAATCTATTATGCTTATATTGTTTATTGCCATCTCATTCGCTACTGCCGCAAATATTCCGGCTATTTTGGTGATGTCACTACCATAATTTATCGATATCTCACTAAGACTCCTATTGCTTTTTTCAATATTGACATCTGAGAATAGTTTTTTTATATGTTCATATAATTCATCATCTACAATTATCTTTATATAATTAGTGACCTCGAATATTCTTAATATATTGTCTCTACGTATCTTGATTTTTGAGTATATAGTAGATATTCTTTCTTCTATCGTATCCGTTCTTTTTAGGAGAATAGAAGATAATTTGGTTCTTGTTGATATTTTGGCGCTTCTTATTAGTTTCATTAAATCTTTTTGATTCTCTTTCTTATCAAGTAATGATTCATATCTTCGTATAGCACTGATTACTGCAGTAATATTATCCACTAGGCTTTGTTCTTTAGCTATTCTTCTGGCTAATGCGCTGGTATTTATTAATCCTGATATTAACATCTTTTGAATACTCGCATTTCTATCAATGTATTCCCAAACTATTTTCTGTATATTTGTCATAAAATAGATAAATTTGTCATAATTTATAAATTTTACTATAATTTGTCAAATAATTTATATAATATAGTAACATTCCATATCTCAAATAAACTAAATAGGGGGATAAAAATGGACAATACAACAGCCGAGCATATTAATACGAACATCGAACAGTTTGAGAATCCAACTTATGGTCTAAATCAGGTTCAAATGCTCTTTTTGGGGCCGACATACGATCCACTATTTTATGAAATAAAGAATCCCTGCACAATTCATACATCGCAAACGTTATCTGAACACATAAATACTGATTTGAAAATGGAAAAAGAAAAGATCGAAGTAAGAAAGCTAAAAGACTATAATATAACTTTGAGATGCATAACCCGAAATAGTTGTCCCGATATCTATATAGGTAACTGTGATTTCGCAGATAAAAACAAGTTTATGGGACTTATTGAACAGGGAGGACAAATCTTTAGAAAAAAAGATAATGCACGTGAAAGAATATTTGTATCGCTATGCCTGCCATTTATCCCTGATTACGGATTTCTTATTGGAGATATCGATGCAGATGGAAATATTCTCACCAAACCAAAAATACCGTTGAGCAAGAAAAAAATTGAAAGACTCATTAATCTATGTAATGAAAATTATCTAAAATTGCGTATGGGGGACGAAAGGTATCATGTATTTACTGAGGATTGTCTGAAGCCTGAAACAAATCTAATTATATCGGAATCCTCCAAACAAGGCTATGAATTGATTTTAGTTCCTGATGATCATGGCACAGGCATTACAAAAATACGTCACATATCAAGCAATTTTCGAGAGAAGGTCCGTGTAATTACCACCAGCCATACAGACATCATAAAAAGATGGTATTATCAATATTACAAGAGATTAGGTATAGAAGAATTTATACCGGCACATAATTTAAAGAATTATCTTGTAGAATATTTGGGAAAAAAGATGTAATTATAGATTAATAATGCCTGTTTTTCGGAGGATAAAATTACATTGCATTGGACTGAATCCCACAGTATTTTTAATCTAGAAGAGACCATCATTCACCTCTCAGCGACAGTTATGAAGCAAAGCTACAGATGTGCATAGAGGATTATGCGGATAAATGAACAGCTTTTTAAACATAATTCATGAATCGATAGCATGGTTGAAAATTTCCTGCCAGATCCTATCCTAGAGAAAAAGAATAATGCTAGTAAAACATTCATCTGCACTCAATGCGGAGAATGCTGCCATATTAGGGAAAAGAAGAATATTACTGATAAAGATGAACAGGATTATTTTAATTATATGCATAAGCATTATGGGATAATTTATCTTGCTCCATTAAGTGAAATCACAATCAACATATCTCCTGAAGAGAAGCATATTCTTGAGCAAGAGGCAAAAAACAAAAATATTGATTTAAGTATTAAACCAAAAAGAGCTATTGCTCTAAAAAGCAATGAATTGCTAATACTAGACTATTTCATTGATCATGACATCTGTCCTTTTTTTGACAGAAAAAACAAATTATGTACTGTCTATGATAAACGGCCTTTAATTTGCAGATCATACCCTCTACTTAGCTCTAAAACATTGGGTAAATGTAAATTTAAGAAAAAAAATCCTAAAATGTACAGCTATGAAAAGATTTATGCTAAAAAACTTGATTCAATAGTCAATAAACAGAAAGAAATCATAAAGACTTTAGATATTAATTATGAATTGGTTGATTTGAATAAAATAAAAAATTTAAAAGAGCTACATATACTTAAAAAGGTTTCTTCTTGAATGCATCGCCTGAAGTTCTGCGTTCTTCTGCAATCTTAGGATCAAGTGTATGATCAACATTCCTTATTGGTTGTCTCGGAATATTGCCTTTAGGTTCATCAACCTGTGCTGGAGTCACTTGCTGCTTCTTATTCCAGCATTTATCACAATACTTTTTTCCGTTGGCATTTGCTACACAGTCATCACATATGGGCTTTCCGCACCATCCACAATTATATGAGCATTCTATCTGATGCCTTATACATCTTGGTCCTGACATTTGTTTAACTGGCATTTCAATCACCTTTTATGAATATAAACATTATTTCTTACTTAATTGGACAGTGGTTATTTATTAATTTTGTGAAAACTAGTATAAATAACTATGCTTTTGTTCTTGAAGCGAGCACAAAAGATTTGGCCAGGCTATTCTATTATTATTTTTGCTGCCTGCTCTATGTGGGAAACTTCCCTTACTTCTATTGTATTATTGAAATATTCCTGGAGAGTATATGTTTGGTTGCGAAATCGTGACTGGCCTGAAGGAACAAGAAACATGTTGAATCCTGCATTCCTTACAGCAAGTGTCTTCTCCCTGATCTCTCCGACTCTTCTTATGCTCCCATCTGGTCCGATTGTTCCTGTCAAGACTATGCTCCCATTGATTCTTTTTCCCTCAAGGAGCGCTATGATACCTATAGTGATTGCTGCTCCTGATGATATTCCTCCGATGATCTCATGAGGCATATCAAAATCCATGATAAGGTCTTTATCCTTAAATGTCCTGTTAGAATATTGCTGTGCATATGCAATCGATATAATTATTGTGTTCTGCATGTCTGTATCTATCATCGGATTGCTGTCAAGAAGCACTCTCCCGCTACCTGGCACCAGGCTGAAAGTAACATTGCCTATAGTCCCATTGTCCCCGTTGACTGCCACTATAGGTATTATGATACTGTTGTCTCTCCTATCAGCAGAGATATATTGCTGACTGAGCATATATCCAGATAATATGCCTACTGCCAATATTATCATCCAAAATGTCTTCATAGTATATTTATTATACCATCTAATTATAACTTTTATGCATTTTCATATATAGGCTATGTTTAGAATTCTCTTTTTTCACGACTTTGAGCAAGACTAATCTAATAATTCTTTTTAAATATTAAAACTGTAGAAAAAAATATGATTACTCCAGATTTTTTTATTTATACGTCGCCAGTTTAGGGTTTTCTAATAAAAATCCTTGATATTGTCTTTTGCTTATGCCCTTATCTTCTGAAATTATCTCTATCCTAAATCCGGTTGTTCTTAATTTTGTACAAAAACACTACAGCCACAACTATCATCAATGCAGAGAACCATTGGCCTGTGCTCAAGCCAAAATAAACTGTATCTTCTCTGAAGAAATTTGTAATTATTCTTAATATTCCATAGAGAAGTACAAACATCCAGAATAATGTCCCTTTTTTATAGCTCTTGGATCTTTTACTGTTATAGATCATCAATACCCCAAATATCAAGAAGTTCTTTAAGCTCTCATATAATTGGCTTGGATGCCTGCAATATCCATCAATTTTTTGATAAACAACACACCATGGCGTTGCATCAACAACCTTTCCGTAATGCTCTGAATTAATGAAATTAGCAATTCTGCCAAAAGCCAATCCTAAGGCTGTAGGAATAACTAGAAGATCTGCTATATCATAAAACGATAACTTATGTTTCTTAGTGAAAAGATATGTAAATATTATTGCAGCAACTAATCCTCCATGAAAACTTAAGCCACCATGCCAAACCAGTATCATTTCAGAAGGATTAGAAAAATAATATCCTGGACTAAAGAAAAGAATCTCGAATAATCTAGCACCGATCAATATCCAAATGATAAGCCATAAAAAGTAGCTATCAAGCTTTTCTCCAGTCAAATGCAGTTTTCCATGCTTAACTTGATAATGCATGAATAAATATCCTATAACAAATCCCAGAGCATAGATTATTCCATAATATCTTATCTGCAATGAACCAATACTTAACAATACTGGATTAATGTTATTTATGAACATTTTATAACAGCATTTTTTTATCTACAGCAACATAATCATCAGCAACATCCAATAATCTTGTGCTTGTAGTTTTTTCAAATCCGATTATTTCAACTCTACATCCCATGCCTTTAAGATAAACAACAAGATCAGCAAAATCTCCATCACCTGACACTAAAACAATAGTATCAACTTTTGGAGCAAGCCTTATTGTATCCATGGCAATCCCAACATCCCAGTCACCTTTCTTATGACC
>DUIB01000032.1:10483-17272 GCA_013330595.1 Candidatus Woesearchaeota archaeon
CCAAATAAGTTCTTTGCTGAATAATACATGTTCTGAACATCAACAAATACTGCAACTCTCTGCTCTTTATGTTTAGTCATAATTCCACCTCAATATTAATCATTAAATGCATTCGCATCTCTTATATCCCCTTGCTTCTGACAGGTCTTTAAACATTCTCCTATTGCTTTTCTTTATGTTTTTTGCAAATGGACAATTGCTTACATGCAATACATTTGAATTCTTTGATGTTATGTATATTATCTTGCTTTTTTTATCAGTCTTTTTCTTTCGATATTTTTTTGACACAGGCTTTAATTTTATTAATGGTTCTTCAATCCTTAATTTATCCTTTTCCTGATCATATTTCTCAGCAACTGTCTTTTTAATCTCGTGTTCAATATGATCTGGATTCACAAGATTCAATTCATTTTTTTTAAATAAAATATTGCAGTTCTGGCAGAAATATAGATAAACATCATCTCCTTTTACATCTGACTTGCATATAGGACAGGCTGATGCAATTGTCTCTATCAGCTTTCTCTCACCCGATATTTGCTCTCTGAATCTTGCCATGTTTGTCAATAATCTATTGGATTTATATGTTTTTTGCAAATACGTGCATACCTTATCGATGTTAGTTTCCCTCGTTAGGGATTGAATTTTAGTGCAACGTTCGGGCGAAGTCTGAATAGTCCAAAGTTGAGAAAGAGATCATCCAATCAGGCACGAAGTGCAATAAAGGAGATGAATCAAAGCCAGGCATCATCTATATATTGTTGTATCTTTACAGTAGTTAATAATCGAAACATTTATAAATATTACTTTTATCCTTAGTATATTGAGGAGTAATATCATGACAACAAAAATTACCTATCGAGATTGGGATGGTGCTGAGGGATTTCACGATACAATAGAATTGATTGGTTATTGTAAAGAATCACCACCTGAAATTTTGCAGGGAGTATATAAAAAACACATTATTCAGTACTATAAAAAAATCTATATGCCAGTAGATGATCATTTTCCTAATAATTGTATGGGATTGAGTATAGTTAAGGAGGAAGCACCCAAAGGAACTTCAATTGCAGATACTGTAAGAGATCTAGATTTAAGTAAAGCAGAAGTACTACCTAGTACATCAAGAACAAAAAAAACATATAAATCTGCTCTAAAATTGGCAATTAATATACAATTACTTAATCTTGACGATGGAACTAATTATTTGGACACTAGGGAACAAGAAAAGAAAGAACATATGGAGGAATACATTCAACAACTTTTAGAGGTGACACAAGTTACTTTACGCATCCAAAAACCAACTGTTGAGGATTTGAAGAAAATTTTTAGAGCTAAATACTAAGCCTAGTTCCCTAATTTTTTAGATCTTTTTCTCTATTGAGACATTGCCTCTTTTAGTCCACTCATGAAAAACTATTTAAACCACCCTCTAATTCGTATCTAATGGCTAAATCCTATGATTTCAAGGAGATTGAACCAGAAATCCTGAAATTCTGGGAGGATAATAATATTTATCTCAATATAAAGAAAAAGAATCATGGCAAAAAGAAATTCTATTTTCTACAAGGCCCTCCATATACTTCTGGAAGATTGCATCTAGGCCAGACATGGAATCATGCATTAAAAGACATGATACTAAGATTTAAGAGAATGAATGGATTTGATGTGTGGGACAGGGGAGGATATGATATGCATGGCTTGCCTACTGAGAATAAGGTTCAGCAAAAATTCAGCCTATCTACAAAAAAAGATATCATAAGTTTTGGCTTGGAAAAATTCTCTAAGGAATGCCTGAAGTTTTCTGAAGGAAATGCAATAATAATGAGTGATGATTTATGGAAATTAGGTGTATGGCTTAATAATGATCAAGCATACATGCCTGTACATAATTCTTTTATGGAAGGCGAATGGTTTCTAATTAAGAAAGCTCATGAAAAAAATAGGTTATATAAAGGAAAAAAAGTCATGACTTGGTGCAAATCTTGTGAAACATCATTATCAAAACATGAGCTTGAATACAAGACTGTCAATGACTTATCAATCTTTGTCAAATTCCCTGTGAAAGATAAAAAAGATGAATTCCTGATAATCTGGACTACTACTTCCTGGACTATTCCTTTCAATCTTGCAGTAATGGTCAATCCAGAACTTGATTATGTAAGAGCAAAAGTAAAAATAGATGATGAAAAGCATGAAACATGGATTGTAAGTACAGCATTATCAACAGCATTTATTTCTGGAGTCTCAGGAAAAAGCTTTGAGATAATAGAGCAATTTAAAGGTGATAAGCTGCTGGGAATGGAATATGTTCATCCATTCTCTGATATTATCCCAGAATATGCCGAAATAAAAAAAACTCATAAAAATACGCATACTGTTGTTTTAAGCGAGGAGTTTGTTGATACAAGTGCAGGCACTGGACTAGTGCATTGCGCTCCTGGCTGCGGCCCTGAAGATTTTGAGGTAGGAAAAGCAAATAATATTCCTGCATTCAATAATATTGATGAGCAAGGCATTTTTCCTTTATCAATGAATAGATTTAGTGGAATGACTGCTAAAGACAATGATGATATATTCATAGATGTATTAAGAGAAAAAGGTTCATTGATTGAAACAAGCTATGTTGATCATGAATATGCTCATTGCTGGAGATGCAAGAATCCTGTTGTTTTCAGATTAACAGAGCAATGGTTCTTTAAGGTTGAGGACTTAAAGGAAAAGATGATTAATTTCAATAAAGACATTAATTGGTATCCTATAGCTGCAAAAAATGCATTTGACATCTGGCTAAAGAATCTTAAGGATAATTCAATAACACGACAAAGATATTGGGGTACTCCAGTACCGATATGGCAATGTGAAAATGATAAATGCAACAAATATGAAGTAATTGGATCAGTAGCAGAATTAAAGGAAAAAGCAATCACCCCTATTCCTAATAATCTTCATAAGCCCTGGATTGATGATGTTAAGCTAAAATGTTCTTGTGGACATGAGATGAGCATTGAAGGTGATGTTCTTGATGTTTGGATTGATGCAGGAACCTCTTCATGGAATTGTCTGGATTATCCTAATAATACAGAGCTTTTTGATAAATATTTTCCTGCAGACTTCATAATTGAAGGCAAGGATCAGATCAGAGGATGGTTTAATCTCTTAATGGTTGCCTCAACACTAGCTTTTGATAAGCCTAGTTTCAAAAATGTTTGTATGCATGGATTCATCACTGATGTTGAAGGAGAAAAGATGTCTAAAAGCCTGGGAAATATCATTACTCCTTCTGAAATAACTGAAAAATATGGTGCAGATACTTTAAGGTACTTTGTTACAGAGATAACTGCAGGCGAGGACATGAGTTTTAGTTGGGATGAGATTAAGCTAAAGCATAAGAATCTTATGATCTTCTGGAACCTACAAAATTTCATCATAGATTTCATGTCAAGCAACAATATTCAATTAAAGGATCATATTGATTATCATAAGTTAGCTGATGAAGAAAGGTTTATTTTATCAAGATTGCATTCAACTATCAAGAAATTAACTAATGAGCTTGAAGCCTATCATTTTGATAATGTCAGCCATAATATTGAGCAGCTTTATATGGATCTTTCGAGAACTTATATTCAGCTTATCAGAGAAAAATCAGTTATTGGCTCAGAAGAGGATAAAGAAGTTATTTTATATACATTATTTAATGTTTATTTTAATATATTGAAAGTATTTTCAGTAGTATGCCCTTTTATTTCTGAAAAGATCTATCAAAATTTCAAATCCATACCAGAATTTAGGCTTGAAAAGATTTCTATCCATGATTATGATTGGCCAATATATGATGATACTTTCATAGATCTAAATATTGAAAATAGCATGAGCTTGATTCAAGAGATTATGCAGTCAATATTGTCTTGTAGAGATAAATTGAATCTTGGAGTCAGATGGCCTTTGCAAGAGGTTATTGTTGATACTAACGATGATAATTTAAAAAAAGCAATTGAAAATCTTAAATCATTAATAAAGCAGCAAGTGAATATTAAGGACATCATAGTAAAGCCAATGAATGTAGACATTAAGGTTAAGCCTAACTTCAAGAGTCTTGGAAAGGATTTTGGCAATAATACAGCAAATGTTATTGAAATTATTAATAATCATAGAAAGGAGATTGTGGCCAGTATTAAGGATAATAAATCATTCAATCATGACGGGTTTGAGATTACAACAAATCATGTTTTGATTGAGAAGATTTGTCCTGAAGAGTATGTACTATCAGAAATGGGTGTTGCTTCTGTTTATCTAAAAAAGACAATGACTGCAGAGCTTGAGACAGAGGGATTTGCAAGAGAAGTCATAAGAAGAATCCAGCAATTAAGAAAGGATTCAGGATTAAACAAGAAAGACGTTATTGAACTGAACATTGATGGAGAAGTTGATATATCAAAGTTTGATCATGCTATCAAGGAAAAAGTCGGAGCGAGAACAATAAATTATCTTGCAAATCCTGAAAAGAAATATTTTGCCAATGTTGAAGAAAAGATCAAAGGCAAACAATTTAGGATAATGTTTGATAAGATTGATGTTTCTTAAACACGTATTTGTATTATTTTAGTAATTTTTTTATAATATTATACCCTTTATTATAGATTTCAGTATCATTAATATCATCAGGAAAATATTTTATCAAATCTTTTAATTCAATTTCGGATTCTTTTTTCTTCTGATCTGCTAGATAGCACGCTAATCCCTCGAAAAACCATTTAGGCTGAGATGTCTTAAATTTCTTAAAATAAAATAGATGTACCATCTCGTGTATGATCACTTTCAGCCATTCATCATAAGATCTTTCTGAACTTTTCTGATCCACAACAAATATAATATTTTCTCGAGGAAAAGCAAATCCTACAACCCAAGATGATTTGTCAAGCTTAGAAAATTCTTCTTTTGATAATATACTAACAAAAATCTTATCTATGGTGATCTCGAATAAACCCTCGAGATAAATCTTCTTCTCTGATAGAGATTTATCAATTTCATCAAGTACTTGGATCATTTATCAACCTATTGAAAAAAATAGATAAAAAAATTATCTAATCACCACCATCACAGCTACCACCATCACAACCGCCATCACCATCACAACTATCTCCAGAGTCACAATCATATTCTACGCTTCTAGGCATTATTGCAGTGAGATATAATGGTTTATTTATATCGTTATTATAAATCACTAACCCTTTTCTTAGCAATTGATTGCTCTTATAATTTCCAGCTATTTTCTCTAGTTCTTGTGCCATTTTCTCCCTCCATCAAATTTTGTTCTATAGGAAATCGGTATAATATTTCATTAATATTTGTGCAATATTTTGGCATTCTAGATAATTCTGTATTTGTCACAGACTTAGAAGCCAAACCATTATTGACTAGCCCTGTAAATAATCTATCAATATAACTTTTATTCACATAAGGAATATCCTTACCAATCTCTAAAATATCTTGTTTTCTAATAATTGATCTAGTAAAGAGACTCTTAATAATAAACTTAGCAAATGTATCTATAAACGTATACTTGGCTGCAGAACGATATAAAATAGCTCCGAATTCTTCATCGCGTATTTTTAATCCCTTTGACATAACTATTTCATCTATTGAATCTATTTTACTATCCCATCTCTTTGTAATAATCCCATAACCTCCGATTTTTAGATTATCTTCACCAGTAATAATCCCTGATGTCTGCAATGCGTTTTCTCGACAACCACCGGCACACTTACCGGTGTAGACACACCCATTACAAACTTGAGAATACTCTGTTTTCCATACAGGCATCCTTTCCCATATAGAGGTTAAAGGCTCTTCTAAAATATTACCGTATGATTTATCAAAATGCTGACATGCGCGTACATCTCCCTTTGAGCTTATTCCTAAAGTTGTCAAACCAGCTACGCAACTTCTAGAGAATATCTCTTTATAATCCTCAGGATTAGGAACGCAACAATATGGCAATGCATTAAGACTTCCGATATTCAATCCGAAATCCTTCTTCACCGCTATTAGTTGATCTAACATCTTCTTCATATCTTGATTATCTAATAATAATCCAGAATAGTCTTTAATCATTCCGCTATTCGAGGGGCTTATCCTTGTGGCATTAAATCCCTTAAATCCTAGATTAGCAACAAATTTTCCTGTATCATATACATCATTAACTCGAAATTTGTCCACTACCATATTAGAACTCAAATAAATACCATTATTCACGAGATTTTTGGCTCCTTCTAGGAATCTTTTATAACTACCTTTTCTTTGAGTTACTAAATCAAAAGTTTCTTCATCATATGAAATAACACTAGCTAGTACAGAAACACCTAAATCCTTAAATAACTTACCATGATCATAGTCAGCTAAGGTAATATTAGAATTAACTCCCACCGTTAATCCATTAATTCTATACATCGATATAATATTCTCCAAATCATCTTTTTCAATAATCAATGGCTCGCCACCAGATAGAACTATATGAAATACATCAGCATCAATCACTCTCTGGCCAATTTTAAACAAGATTTTAATATCCTCAGAATTTGGTTTTTTCATCAATTCAGGATAATATGATCTCCAATTATTATAACAATGAACACAGGCATGATTACATACATCTGTTAACTCCAATTGTACATTAATTGGTGAATTAGGTCTAATCATAATTTCCCCCAAATAAATTTATAATTATCCTATTTAGTATCACTTAACATTCCTACAATATAAATGTTACTATTGTTTCCGGAAGATTTTCGG
>DUIB01000019.1 GCA_013330595.1 Candidatus Woesearchaeota archaeon
TACATACGATAACTATATCGAAGATAAAGAAAACAAGACGCCTGCTCAAAGAGCAGGAATAGAATTAAATCTAGGAAAAAGATACCAATTCCTAAATTTAATAAAGGTATCGAAGATTAAATAATGTCCTTTTTTTAATTACTTTAGAATAACGCATTTTACGATTTCCGTTAATTTTTTATACGTCAGAAATACCNNTGATTGCTAGCAATCATGCCACCGGTCCGATGAAAATGAAGACATTTTCAGCGTGCCAAAATCTGTGATTTTGTGCATTTGACCGGTGGTTCTTGACACTAGGGATTACTTACACCACTCAGCATAACGGGTCTTATCATCAGATGAGCTCCCTAGAGCTCATCAGCAACTCCGTCGTCGTCACCGTGATGCAAGCAGCCGCTTGTATGAGCGGCTTTTTTGTTAATTAAGAATTCTTAAAATGTATTTCCATCAAATTCTCGCAATGTTTCTGTGTTCTATCGTAATTCTTCCGGATCTTGAGCAGAAAGATTTATATTGAATAAATCATTGCTTTTATCATGAAGCGTAGGACAGCGATAATATTTTTTATTGTATTCTTGATCATAATTATTTTGCTTGTCGTTCTGCTTTATTCTTATTATCAATTCACATTAAGACAGGATTCTTATGACCTGGATAAAACAATATCTATTGCTAATTGGAATCTTCAGATCTTTGGAGATAAGAAGGCTAATGATTCAATGCTGATGAATTCTTATGCAGAAAAAGTCAGCAAGTACGATATTGTTTTCCTGCAGGAGATCAGGGATAAGGATTCAAGCAGTTTTTTTGCTTTATGCAATATGCTGCCAGATCATGATTGCCAAATATCGGGTCGTGCAGGAAGATCATCTAGCAAAGAACAATATGGTGTTGTGTATCTGAAGAAATTCAATTCAAATATTATTGATTATAATCCTGATGGTCTTGATAGATGGGAGAGGCCTCCTTTAAGAGTTGATTTCTCTTACAAGAATTATTCATTTACGGTATATAATATTCATACAAAGCCTGATAATGTTAGCATTGAAATGAAAAATCTTGAATCATTGATAAATTCTGAGAATAATCAGGGAAATTTGGTTGTTTTAGGAGACTTGAATGCTGATTGCTATTACTATAATCCTTATTCTTTATCTGATTTCAATGGTTGGAAATGGATTATTGGAAATGATCAGGATACAACTTCAGGAAATAGTGATTGTGCATATGATAGGATAATAATGAACAATAATGCATATAATGAATTCATAAGAGTAGGCATTGATTCTGAAAATATTGATACTAAAATATCTGATCATTACCTTATCTGGATGCTGATAAGAGATCATGATTATCAAAAGGATAAAACATTTAAGGCATATCTATCAAGTGTATTCTCATGAACAAGAAAGCAAAGGGGTCAAATGCAGAAAGAGATCTCATACATAAATTCAATGAGAATGCATGGGTTGCCATAAGAAGTGCTGGCTCTGGATCTCAGCAGTATCCTGCTCCTGATATTCTTGCAGGCAATAACCTTAGGAGATTGGCTATAGAATGCAAGGCAGTCAATGATATTCACAAATATTTTTCTGAAAAAGAGATTGATGAATTAGTTTTCTTTGCTAACAAATTCGGAGCTGAAGCATGGGTTGCTGTAAGGTTCGATAGAATGGACTGGTTTTTCCTGAATATAGAAGATCTCCAGAAGAAAGACAAGTCATATCATGTAGACATTAAGATAGCCAAAAATAAAGGATTGAGCTTTGAAGAAGTGATTGGAAAATAAGCTTATATTGTCACACTCACATTGTTTCTGTAGTTTATTATGGTTCGAGTTATTTGTATTATGCTGTTATACACCAAGGTTTGCTATGTGGCAATATTAATGGATAGACTAAAAAATAACAAACTATTTAAATATCCTTGTCGATATTTAGTTTATTATCAAAAAGAGGTGCTAAAATGGCTTTAGATGCTATAATATTGGCTGTTATCATAGGTACATTAGGAGCAATTGTCTATAGTTTAAGGGTTCTTGTATTGTTGGAGCGAAGAATTGCAAGAATGGATGAGAATATTGAGAAGATGACTCATGTAATCGCCAAAGAAGAGCTTCAAGTACTTAAGGAAGAGAAAAAGATTGAATCTGAAGAGAAAAAGATAGAGTCAAGATTCAAGAAGAGACGTTAAAACAATACATTTTTATATTTTTTATTATCTTAATTAAAAACCTCATCATCAGCCAGTGAGAGATCTTTTAAGATAACAAGCACACTTTCATAAGAATGTGTTTTAGGTGAAAGATTGGTATTCCAATACTTATCTGGAAGTTCAGTAAAGTCTTTCTGCGATAGAATATGATGGCCAGATATTTCTTTTTTGTTTTTACGATGAATTGCAGTTCGATGATGTCCATTATAAATATATAATTCTTCTCCAAACACTATTATCGGATCATCAAATTCATCTTTGTCAGAATCGCGCAATATTTTTTCAAGAGAAAAATAAATGTCTGGCTGTAAATGATGTGTCGCTTTTAGCATGAAAGGATTAAACTTTTTTATTGTGGACATATGAAATCTCCTCAAGTATTTTTATTATTGTCTCTTTCCTATTTTTAGCGTTTAAAATTGGTCTTCCGATCACTAAAAGAGATGATCCTTCTTCAATAGCAATTGATGGAGTGGCAATTCGTTTCTGGTCGTTTTTTTCTGACCATAAAGGCCTTATTCCTGGCGTCACAAAAAAAAGTTCTTCAAATTTAGACCTTAAATATGCTAGTTCTGCTGCAGAGCACACGATTCCATCCACACCGTTTTTTACGCCAAGTTCCACAAGAGAAGAAACTTGTTCTTGCATATCTTTGGATATATTAAGTTCATATTTTAATTGTTGCTGCGTGATTGATGTAAGCATAGTTACCCCTAGTATTTTGATTCTGTTATTTTCTAAACTTTTTTTAGATGCATCAATGGCTGATTTGATCATTTCTGATCCGCCACTTAAATGGATTGTTAAGAAAGATGCTCCGAGTTTTGATGATTCAATTACTGCATTATGCACTGTATTGGGTATGTCATGAAGTTTTAAATCTAAAAATACTTTGCAACCTTTCTTTATAATTTCTTTTACGACATAAGGACCTTCGGCAGTATATAGTTGTAATCCTACTTTAAATACCCCTATGTATTCTTTTAGCTCATTGACAATTTGCAGTGCTTCTTCTGCAGTATTGACATCAAGCGGGAGACAAATATATTGCTTATATCTCTCTATATCATTCGAATCCATGTTTCTTTCCCCAATTTGCTGCATCCCCGATCCAATCTAGTATTATTGATTGTTGTTCTTTTGTTATAGCTTGATCTGTTACTGCTGTTTTAAGTAATTCACTTAAGGTAGTTAGAGTAAATAATCTACAATCTATATCCTTAAATGTTTGTTGAGATTTTTCCATGCCATACATGAATATCGCTATGCATTCTTTAACAATCCCTCCTGCTTCTCTGATATTCTCTATTGCTTTGATACTGCTTCCCCCAGTGCTTATCAAATCTTCAATAATCAATACTTGTTGTCTAGGATTTAATTTCCCTTCTACAGCCTGTCCTTTTCCGTGCTCTTTTTTTTCTGAGCGGACATAAATAAATGGCTTTTCTAATGCATCAGCAACTAATGCTCCCCAGGCAATAGCTCCTGTAGCGACACCGCAAATAACATCAAATTCCAGACTGTTTTTCTTTATGATTTCAACAAAATGTTCTGTTATTATTTTGCGTGATCGCGGGTCAGTTAAAAGAATGCGGTTATCACAGTATATAGGGCTGAGAATTCCCGAGGTATATCTAAATGGCTTTTCTGTTGACAAACTTACTGCTTTGTATTCCAATAAGATTTGTGATATATTCATAGCCCCTCTATTATTCATGCAAATGTTAATCCTTTATTTAGTTTGTGATATGTTTGTTTTATATTCTTAAATATCCACAAAATTATTAAATAACTGCCGGAATTATCCTCTTAGGTGTATTGATTATGATTATTCATAAGTCTTTTAAGCATGGATGGTTCTATCATTACAGGATACATATACCAAAAACCGATGTACTATGCAATAATGGCCTTTCAGAATTAAGAAGTTATCTTCTTGATGTGAGAGAGAATTGTCCTGATGATTATTTCCAGAAGGGCCCAAGAAGCTCAGGATTAAGGATGCAGATGGATCTGGATATAAAAAAGATCAAAGGCCATGAGGTTTCTGAATTAGCACGCATAGGACTTGAAAGCAATAGATTCAAGACAGCACACAGCAATGTGCAGATGTTTATGCTACAGAATGATAATAAGACAATAAGCATAGAAGTTCCAATATGGCTTATGGATAATGAAATGCCCAGATTTCATGAAATATTCAATAGCAATGATCCATTGACAGGGCATATTGACGCATTAAGAATAGAGGATGATAAAGTATGGATATGGGACTACAAACCAAATGCAGAGAAAGAGCGGTTTGCATCAATACAGACAAACTTCTATGCATTAATGCTAAGCAAGCGCACAGGGATTGACCTGAAGAATTTCAGATGCGGCTATTTTGATGACAAGAATGCATTTGTTTTCAATCCGACAAAATCATCTCTTAAGTAACATCTTAAATGCAAGATCTTTTATGAATATTGTTATGGCTATTGCACATCCTTCTGCAATTGTTACTGTCAGTGGAACTCCGAATATTACCGGCGGATATGGGTGATATAGATAATATCCTTGGCTTACTGACACGATATCAAAATAAAATCCTATTATTGCTCCTGCAATAAAATAATATAGATAATCCTTTTTCTTTGTATAGATAATTATTACTATGAATAATAAGACAAGTATCCCTAATATTGCATACCAATAATTTACATTCATTTAAACACCTTTCTTGCGAGGAAATATGAAAAACTGATAAATGGAAAATAAAGCAAAAAACTATACAAAGAAAGTAACCATATTTTCGGCTCTGAATAATGTGTCCAGAACCCAAACATTATTGGAATAATCTCAAAGACAATTGCCCCAAAAAATGCCAGTATCCCTAAAACAATGTGATCAAGAATATTTTCTCTGTCTATGTAATACACAATTCCCATTAATGCAAAATTAATCAGTAAAAATATCGAGTGTTCCATTTTTATTCATAAAACCTATTAAACAAAAATCTAACAAATCCGGGCATTATACGATTTGCCAATATTAATAGCCTTAAATAAGACGGAATAACAATGTTCTTTTTCTTTTTTAAAACCTTTGTTATAATCTTGTTTGCTGCTATTTCCGGATCAATAAAAAAATACCTTTTTTTAAGTATTTTAAATGATTCATTATCATAGAAATTCGTATTCATAGGGCCTGGATAGACATTCACTATATTTATATTTTCTTCCTTTGAGAGGCTTTTTGCAAAAGCATCAAGTGCAAATTTAGAGGCACAATATGCTCCAAAATTAGGTATAAGTATTCTTCCCGCGATTGAATTAATAAAGATAATGCTTCCACTTCTTGATTTTATTTCATCTAGAAATGCTTTTGTCGTATAGACACTTCCCATATAATTAGTATCTATAAGTTCTTTTATCTGGATTATGCTTGTTTCAGTTATTAAACCAACATAACCTATGCCTGCGTTGTTTACAAGAATATCTATCTTAATATCTTTTTTTTGCAATGATTTGAAAAGTCTAGAAGCGTTTTCTGGCTTTGATATATCATAATTGAATATTTCTGTTTTTGTACTGCATAATGATCTGGTTTCCTCTAAATCCCTCTTATTTCTAGAGACAAGCACAAGATCATGACCTTTTTTAGAAAATTCAACTGCTAAGGCTCTTCCGAGCCCTTTTCCTGCGCCTGTGATTAATACAGTCATGTACAATTATTTAAGTATCTTATATTAAAATATATGCTTTTCAAAATCGAAACTCTCTCACTTTGTTCGGAGCTTCAATTTGCTTCGCAAATCGAAAGCCAGTCACTTCGTTCGGGCCTTCGATTCCCAT
>DUIB01000022.1 GCA_013330595.1 Candidatus Woesearchaeota archaeon
GTCTTTGGGACAATCATATCATACAGGTCTTCATTTATCATCATGTTCCATTTTCCATAGTATTTGTATTTTGGCCTTATCAATGTTAAGCCTTTTTCTCTTGCATAGAATATCTTCTTTGAAAGTTTTTGCCTGATCTTGCCTAAATCATCATCCTGTAGCCTTAGAAAGTTCTTGCATGCATCTAGCACTAATCCTGTTTTATTATATAGTATTGGTTTTCTGTATTTCTCTAAATAATTGATGATCTTTCCAATGTCAATTTCGATTTTTGGATTCCTAAATATCTTTACTAGTTCTTCAAGTTTTATTGATCGAGTTCTTATGCAATCAATCAATGTCCTTTCATTATCTGTTATGGATATTTCATAAATACCATAGCTTGTTTTTAGTTCATGTTTCTTTATGCCAGAGTTATGCCTATTTTTCAGTATTCTGTATGTAATGTCATTTATTCTTATTTTTGCTGAATGTTTTGAATATAGATATATGGTTTTATCATAAAACAAGCCTTGAGCTTGCAATGAAGAATTTATGCTTATTGATGCATCCTTTCTTAATAATGTGGCTATATGCAATGGTTCTGGCTCAAAATCTGGATCATCTAAAGGCACTATATGATATATACTATTCCGTAATCTTTTTAAAAGCCCTTTATTTACTAATCTAGTAAGGGTATTTAGGCATACTTGTTTGTCTTTGATGATCTTTAAACAATTATCTAAAGTAAATAGTTTTTTAGAGTACATTTTTTGATAGAGTTTATTCATAATATCTAAAAACACCTGATATTTATATTTTTTTCGATTAATAACTAAAAATGATTATTTTAAAAACTTAAATAGTATACTTTTTCCTGTTTTGTCTTCCTTTTTTAGATTTGTTATTTTAAAGTTACGAAAGGCTGAAAGCACCAAATAATAGGCTCTAAAACTTTATATCCCTTACTATATATTAATAAGTCAAAAGACTGACCAAAAACTTTATAAACAATCTCAATTATTAAAGCAAATAACATGGTGAGTGTATGTATAGGCATAAATTATTGCCCGCCAGGGCAATATGCTGTAAACTATGCATGCCTAACTATGAGGTTTAGAAAAAAGCAAAACACGGAGGTGTTTTCATGAATAAGACAATAAAGAAGATATTGGCATTGGGAACTGGATCCATAATGCTAGGACTGACCTTTGCGGCAGCCGCACATGCAGCGACACTTGCAGATTATCCAGCACCATTTGTAACAAATGGAGTCTTTACAGGAAAGATTGTGTTAGGAGAAAAAGCACAAACCATTGATACAATTGGAGCAATAGACATTGGAGCATCACTGCAAAGAGTTGCAAGCGTGCCAGTAAGCACTGGAACAGGCGGATCCACAGCTACAACAGCAGATGGATATAAGTTCTCTGAGAGCACTGAATTGATTTATGGTTCAGATTTGAACGCAGTGAACTCAGCAGTAGATGACACTGATCTACCAGAATTGCTAGCATCAGGAACAGTAGAAGGAGATGACGGAACAGAGTATGACTATGATGTTGAGATCCAATTACCAGCAGGAACAGCAAATGTTGTTGAGGCAGATGTTCAATTAAATGATTTGGATGATAAGTATGATGCACCAGTAGTCTATTTTGATTTAGGTTCTGGATCTGGAGCAACAGCAGTCTTCTATAAGTTAGAAATTGACTTTGATGATGCATGGAGCCTAAATGAGGATTCAGCTGATGACACTGGAATAAATGAAGGATCAACAACAATTGAATTGTTCGGAAGATCATACACATTTGATCCAAATGACAAATTTGATGACAGCTACATGACATTATACGGAACTGATACAACTTTGCTTGTTGCAAAAGGAGAGACACAGACAATAACATATAATGGAAAAGAATACACTGTTGAAGTGCTTGGAGGAAACTCTGATGACTCATCAGCAATCTTGAGGATCGGCTCCGATACCAGAACAGTTGTTGAAGGAGATTCCAAGACAATAGGCGGCCTGCCAATATATGTCAAGGATGTATTTGTCTCAAACATTGGAGGAGATGATGTAAAAGTATCATTATTCCTTGGAAGCAACAAGTTAGAGATTGAGTTTGATGCAGCTGATGGTGAAGTAAAGCTTAATGGAAATGTATTGGATGAAGTATCAGTAGCTGTAACAAAGTCAGGAACAGATAATTGGGAGGATGTTGATACATTGACATTTACAGTGACACCAAGTGCAGCTGATGATGAAGTCGAATACATATTGCCAGGCGGTGATTATGTTGATCCATTGTTTGGAAGCTTTAAGTTCCACTTTGTAGGAGCAGATGACTTGATGGAAAACAAGGAAGCATTGAAATTTGAGAGAGTTGGAAAGAAATTCAATATAGAATTTACTCCAAAAGGAGCAAGCTCACCAACAACATTGACTTTGCTTGATGACAATGGTTTCCATGATGATTTGTTCACTACAGCAACATTGATTGGACTAGCAAAAAATGATATCTTCATCTATAATAAGGATAATGGTGATGCAGACAAAGCAGTAACTCACTTGTTGCAGGTAACAAGGGTAAAAGACGGTAATGACATGGATAGTGCAGACTTTGAAGTCCAGATAAAAGACTTGAGCTTTGGAAAGACATATTCTGTCACAAAGTGTAAGGCATTGGACAGTGGCATTGACTTGTATCCGGAAGAAGGAACTACTGAAAACTTGTTCAACTTGACCACAGACTCTGATTGTGAAGGAACTGATGCAGCAAACCTACCTCAGATCTACACAAAAGCAGGAGCATTAGTTGAGTTCTATAAGAACACTACAACAGAGATTGCAAGTGCAGCAGAGATTCCAACAGGAACAGGCTATGTATTTGTTACTGAAGATGCACAAGACGACGATGACACAGCAGTTGGTGGAGACTTTTTAGTCAAGTATGCATGGGATGCCACTGACAGCGAGTATGATGTCTCACTTCAAGACCAAGGTGACCTAGATGGTGCATTAGACGATGATGAGAATGTAGACCATTACTTGTCAGACTTCGGAACATATGTATTGGAAGAGACAGATGACTCAGGCCAATATGTTAGGGCATACATACCAGCAGAAGAAGTATTGTATGATATGTTCTTATTGCCTGTTGACAGCAGTGTTACAGTAACAAAATCAAGCACTGGAGCTGTATCAATAAATGCAATTGCAGTAGGAATGGCAATACAGGACAAGGATGCAACACTAGGATCAAAGCCATACATTGTAGTAGGTGGACCTTGCGTAAATACAGTTGCAGCAGAATTGATGGGTAGCCCAGAAGACTGCGTAGCAGGTTTCGCTGAAGGAAAGGCAATGATCAAGTTGTACTCTGAAAAGAGTGCATTGCTTGTGGCTGGTTATTCAGGCAAGGATACAGAAGGAGCAGCAAGAGTCCTTTCAAACTATAAGGACTTCGGATTCTCTGGAACAGAGCTTGAAGTAGTTACAACTAACTTGGCTAGCTTGTCTGTGAAGAAAGTAGGCTAAACTTTTTTTTTATTTTTTTTATTTTTTCTATTGATTATTTATAATTAACTGCTTCTTGTTTCTATTGCGCTCACAAAGGGTATATATTTAAGGTTACGAGTTAAGTGCAATTGGATAACTTATAGTATTGTTCCCTAGGCAACGGAAATTCAATAATCAATAACTTTAAATAATTCTTCATCAATAAAATTATTCATGAGAAGTATAAGACTATTTTTTATTATTTATCCGATACTATTGTCAATTATTATTCTGCCATCCAATGTGAATGCACTAACTACATTAATATCTGGAGATTACTTTACAGGAGACATCATTACAACAAATAATATAACATATTATATTCAAGGTAGCGATCCAAAAGGCGGATATAATAAGAACTATACATCAATACAATTCATAAACAATCAAACAGCAGAAACCTTCAAAGTTAAGTTCAATAGCTGCAAGAATATCAGCTTTTATGAATTCTGCTATATAGATAATTATTACAACTTTAATAAAAATAGGACATATGAAGGAAGAGAATTAGAGCCATCAATAAAAATCAAGGTATATTATCATACTCCATCAATACAAGTTAAAAGACCAATCATCTTATCATTTGATCGTGGAAAAAATAATTATGTTACAGTAAATTTCTCAAATACAGGAACCGGAAGCACTAAAATCGAATATTTTGAGACAATACCGAGTGAGTTTTCAGTAAATTGTAATTATTGCAATAATAATCAGATATATTACACCGAGACTATAGGGCCAGGCTCGATAAAGTCTTTTACTTATAATATTATTCAGGAGACATATAAAAATGCCAGTTGGTCTGCAGATTATAAATACATGTTTAATGGCAAATCCTTTAATGGCAGTTTTTATATTAAGTCAACAGTTCAAGCCCCTTACATTATTAAGGAATCCATAAGCAGCCAATTGATTAAAACACTAGGGGATAGCTCAAGATACAGCATTAATATTTCTAACACAGATAAGAGTGCAACAATCGATGTTGATCTGAATGTTTACGAGGAAAAAGCTAAAGGTTATGAAGGATTCATTAAAGATAATAATTACTATATATTTAAGGGAAAATTAAGTCCTGGAGACAGCAAAGCATTGTTTCTAGATCTTGATACGTCATTAGTGGGATATTATCCAATAAAATCATATTTGATCATGAAAATTTCAGGATACACGTTTAATCACGACTCAAATATCAATTTCACTGTAAAGCCAGAGCCTTTAGGAGTAACAATAATCACAGATAAACAGAGAATAAACTCTTCTAATGATCCGATTAATCTTGTTATAAATATTGCCAATAATGATCCTGATGATGCCTATCAGATTATTTTCGGAACAATTAATGATCAGGAGCAGTTTTATATTGAAAGACTGAATAGCAATAAAGCCCAAATCGTATTTAACAACTCTTTATATTTAAACCAGCCTTTTATTATTGTAAGCGGTGTTTATAAGACAATGAATTATCAGGAATTAAAATTTACTGTCATACAAAATATTACAATTGATAATATGCCTAACTACACTAACAAAGCATATGCCAATATTAGCTCTCTTCAAAATATTAGCCAAAACTTTACTCAATTAAATAATACTGGCTTTAATAATACTTTAATAGCCTATAATAGGACCAAAACCAATATTATTCAAAAATCAGCCAATAATTCTCAAAGAAATGCAATGAAAGAAGATGTTAAAAAGGATTTTTTGACAAATATGTTTGATAGCATAGACAATTTTTTTGCAAATTTGTTCAAGAAAAAATGATAACAACTTTCAGTTTGGCTAAAAGACAAACTTTATAAAAATTCTTGGACTCTCGACCTTATGGACGTTAATTATGATTTATTGTTCGACTTGCTGAGATATGAGAAGAACAAGGATGACCTGCAGGCATTAGACAAGAGTTTCTTTAGCAGCCTTATAGATTATCTGCAGAGCAAGGAATCAATATTGTTGAACTCGCAGACAAAGCCTGCTGAACGTGAGATTACAAGAATTCAGCTTAATAATGTAAAAAAGCTTATTGCTGAGCTTTATGATAGAAGAGAAAAGAAAATCATTAATCTGGCATTATACAAGATCAAGACAGGATCTGATATTATTGCTACAGGTTCAATGCTCGATGAGGAAAAGATGTTCTTTGACTCAATATGCCTTGTTTTGTCAAAATATAAGTCATCAATACTTGATAATATTCTTGACAATAAGATGCCTTTTGCTGAAACAATGGCTTTTCCAGAGCAGAAAGCAAGAAATGAGCCGAAAAAGCTTAGTGCTATTGCTAGCTTAAGATTCATTAAGCCTGTTCCTAAATTCCTAGGAGCTGATCTAGAGCCTTATGGGCCTTATGATGAGCAGGACATTGCATCATTGCCTAGGGATATTGCAGAAGTCCTTATCCACAAGCAGCATGCTGAAGAGATAGTGTCAGATTCTTAATTGATGTTAGTTTCCTTTTCCAAAGGAAAAACAAAAGATTTATGACGGGTAACTCTGCAGAGTGTCATGATTCAATAAAGTTTCCAAGTAAGGTGTAAATCAAATACGAAACATTTAAATTTGAGAAGAAAAAATTCAGTATCATGAAAGAACAATCTGCCGGAGGA
>DUIB01000063.1 GCA_013330595.1 Candidatus Woesearchaeota archaeon
TTACGATTTCCGTTAATTTTTTATACGTCAGAAATACCACTCATCTATGATGAGTGGAAAAGCCATGCTTATCCTTCTGATATACATGGACTGGTATTTCTGATCGTGATCAAGAACAAACATGATTGCTAGCAATCATGCCACCGGTCTTTGACATTTTTTATAAAACATTAAACTGATTTTGGTTGCTGAAAAATAAAATACAAATTCAAACATAAAACTTTATAAACCGTCCTCAACAACTTTCTCTGATGGTAAAATATAAGATTGAACTTGATAGAGAGACATGCATTGGTTGTGGAGCATGTACTGTTGCTTGTGATAATTTCGTCACAGATGGAGATAAGGCAAAAGTCGTGAAATCAGAAGTAGATTCTCTAGGCTGCAACCAAGATGCAGCAGACGGTTGCCCTGTGAGTGCAATAAAAGTGACGAAGATAGAATAGAATTATTTCTTACTGTTTTTCCACATTAGCTTGAATTGATTAAGGTATGATTGTGCATTATCTTTATTCTTTATAACAATTGCTATAGGCGGTTTTGCTGTCCATATACAAAGAATAACAGTATCATTATATATGAATGTGTCTGTCAAACTTATGAATTCTTCTGTATGGAAACGATATTCGCCGACATATTCCTTAAGTAAAGTCGGATTTTGTGTTCTTACGGATTTATTAAATATAACTTTTGAATGTATTTTTTGTATTTTCTTCTGTTTCTGCCAAATATAGAAGTAAGATCCCATAATTTCTTTGAATATTCCTGACACTCCAAAATCATAATATGCTCCATCAATTCCTAATTCTTCAAGTAATTGATCGAATACTGTCCTAAGTCCTTTCACTCCAGAATAAATCATTATATGCTGTTGCTCTTTTGCCAGCGATTGTTTGAGCAATAGTTTTGGAAGTATTTCTTTTAATCTTTCTTCTCTTTCCTTGAGCAGAGTCATGAACTCTTCCGGAGATGCTGCTGCAAAATGTTGTTTTTTTTCAATGATTATAGAAGATACTAATCCTTTCTCCTTTAATCTTTCAAGAATCTGGTACGTTGTTGCGCGATGTAACCCTGTTTTTTTAATAATAGGACCAACAAGTGAGGATCCCTGTTCAAGCAATGCTATATAAATGACCGCTTCTGAATCGGTAAGTCCGAGATCCTTAAGCATTGCTTGTTCATCCATTTTTGTTTATGGTCTTAAATCTATATAAATATTGTGTTTTGTAATCTTATATAAGACTACAAATGTTTATATACTCATTCAATTATATAACTATTAAACAGTGGTTACATAGGAGGATGTCAAATGATAAATCTACAGTATAACGCATGCATCAGTATCAAAAAAATGTTAGTTAAATATGATGGATTCGAAGCAATAATCAAGAGTACAAAAAGATTCTCATATATTCCAAGAGATGAAAGTGAATCAGATATAGAACTTCGATTAAAAGGCAATCCAAATATAAAGGCATCAGTACAAGAGATTAAAAAAACATTAACAATAGATGCATTGTACGGAGAATCACGAAACCTGAATAATTCTGAACATATTATATCAGAACTATTTATAATGAATGATTTAGAAACAGTAATCGAGATAATCGAACATAATTTGAACCCTGTCGATCAGTATGAATATACAGAGCCACATAGAGAAACATCCATTTATATCGGTTCAGAATCAGAAACTTCAAAGAATAAATATTATGATGACTTTCTAAATAGAATACACTCAATTGTAATAAAATAGATATAATGAACCTCCCCGCCCTAAAGGGCGAGGTATCTAGTGTGCAAACGAAGTAACTTTCGTTTGTTGGAAATAATTCCAGTGGTTGTTGCTTTCAGCAATGTAATGCTGAATCGTATCAGCAGTAACATTCCCAACACTTCGATAAAATTTTCCTGGACTCCAAAAATGTCCTTTGCGAAAATTTTTATATCTTCGAAGCGAAGGATGCTTTTTAAAGAGCTGATATGCACTTCCGCCCTTAAAAATTTGCAAAGCTTTGCAAACAGGTATTGTTGCTGGAACACCCACAAAAAGATGGATGTGGTCATCCATTACTTTCAGTTCAAAGATTTCAAATCCCCATCGCTCGGCGATGGAACGCAAGATTGTATAACAATCTTGGCGTAAGTTTTCCAATCCAAAGATTGGAAAAGCGTACTTTGGTTTCCACACAAGGTGGAAACAATTTTGTCCGACAGAATGCCTGTTGTTTGTTAAACCTTCCATTTTCGTTGCCTCCGTGCAACGAAAAATTCATAGCTCACGCTAAATTGATGTGAAAATTTAGGTGCGTGTGCCAAAAATTCGGTGCACGCATTATTTATGATTAAAAGAATAGAAAAAGTTAACGGAGGAAAGGACTACAACCCGGCTTGAAAGCCGAGGTATCCTTTATATGTAATGAATGGGAAATAATATGGAATATGAAAAGAAGCTTGATGAAAATGCTGTAGATTATTTCGAAGATAGACTTCGTTCGAATTTAGAATTTGATTATCAAAGATGTTCTTATAATAAACTAGATTGGGATATACAGGGATATCTTTCTTATTATAATGGTGAAAGGTTCTATATTGCAATCAGAGATTTTATCAGAAAAAACATTGCAGGCGATTTAATGAATGCCAAGTATTCTGTATTAGATGCTCGCAAAACATCTTTTAACTTAAAAACTATAACGAATGAATTTGAAAAGATCAAAAAATATGAGGTAAAGGGATCTAAATTAGGGGAAATTGAGATACATCGAAGATATAAATATGGTTTTCTTGGTTTACTAAAAAATGTTATGGATCCGTACGAATCTGCAAAATTTAGTCAATGGTCGTTCAAAAAAGAATTTTATGCTCAGACAATTCCTTACGAAAGATGTTTAGATCCGTATACAGAATTACTCATCGCCGATTGTGAGTCATTGAAAGAATATATAGAAAGGAAGGATAAATTTAGATAAGAATAATACTTTAATATCAAAAACAATATAAACAGCATTATCCTCTTCATCTCATGCACGATTCTATTAACGGATTCATAGTTTATCCTACGTACAGGATTGTTGATGATGAATCAGAGGAGGGCAAAGCGAAGAGGAGAAAGAAGGCTCTTGTTTATCTATTCGGCAGATTGGAGAATGGTGAATCATTTCTAACAATTAATCATGTCAGGCCGTACTTCTATGTAAAGACAGAAGATCTTAAAAACACCAAGCTACAGAAGGCATTGAAGGATTTTGATGCTGTTACAGAGGATTCTGATTTCAGGAATTTTGAGGATGAAAACGTTACAAAGATCATATTATGGATTCCCGCCGATGTCGCTAAGTTCAGGAAGTATCTTGAAGAGATAAACATTGAATGCTATGAGGCTGATATCAGATTCTATCAGAGGTTCTTGATAGACAAAGATATTAAAGGATCATTAACAATAAAAGGGGATTTCAAGAAAGGAAACTATGTTGATAGGATCTATGAAGAGCCAGAATTAAAAAGTTCTAAATTGATTCCAGACTTAAAGGTCTTGTCAATTGACATTGAAACAGACAGCAAGGCAAAAGGAATATATTGCATCTCATTATATACAGAAGGATTAAACAATAAATCTTCTTACAAACAAGTGCTTCTTCATGCATCAGACAAGGACATAGGAAAACCATTGCATAATGCAATCTCAATAAATACTGAAAAAGAGATGCTTGAAAAGTTTTCTGAATTAGTCAAAGAGATTGATCCTGACATAATTACGGGATGGAATGTAATTGATTTTGATTTAAAGCTTATTAAAGAGAAATTTGACAAATATAATATTCCGTTTACTTTAGGAAGAATTGATTGGCCTTGTAAGATTGAAATTAATGATAGTTTTATGAGAGATTCTTCAGCAGATTTTCCTGGAAGAATGGTGCTTGATGGAATACAAATGCTTAGGACAAGCTTTGTCAAACTAGATAATTATAAACTAGAAACAGCAGCTCAAGCATATCTAGGAGAAAAGAAATTAATAGGACAGAAGAACAAAGCAGAAGAGATCGATAATTTATATAAGAATGATCAGCAAAAATTAGTTGATTATAACCTAAAGGATTCTGAACTCGTATACAAAATATTATTTAAGACATCTGCAATACAATTAACAATCCAAAGATCAATGATAACAGGAATGACTTTAGAAAGAGTTCGTGCAAGTGTAGCAAGTCTGGATAGCTTATTCTTAAGATATGCCAAACACCATAAACTTGTTTTGAATAGTACAAAATTCTCTGAAAAAGATGTTCCTTTCAAAGGAGGCTTTGTTATGAAGTCCAAACCCGGAATATATGATTATGTTTTAGTCCTAGATTTCAAAAGTCTGTATCCTTCAATAATCAGGACATTGAATATTGATCCATATTCATATGTTAAGAATCCTCCTAAAATTTTGAATAAAGACAAATTTATTCAAGCTGCAAATGGAGCTGTATTCAAGAATCAAGATGGAATACTTCCAAGCATAATTCAGGACGTATGGAAACAAAGAGATGATGCGAAAAAGAAAAAAGCCCAGGCTCATGTAATATATGCATTAAAGATCATAATGAACTCATTTTATGGAGTTCTAGGCAACCCTTCTTGCAGGTTCTATAATCCTGCAATGAGCAATGCAATAACATATACTGCAGAAGAGACAATCAAGCTGGCAGCAAAGAAAGTCGAGGAATTAGGATATGAAGTGATATATTCAGACACTGATTCAATATTTCTCGTCAGCAAAGCAAAAAATATCAGTGATGCAGAGAATATAGGAAAAAAGATAGAGAAACACGTAAATGATTTTTATGAAGATTACATCAAAGAAAGATATCATAGGAAAAGCTTTTTTGAAATACAATTCGAGAAGCTCTTCAAAGTATTCTTAATGCCTACAATTCGCGGTTCTGAAGAAGGCGCAAAGAAGAGATATGCGGGTTTATTGATTGTTGATGGAAAGGAAGAGATGAGCTTTACAGGAATGGAATTTGTCAGAGGAGACTGGACTGAATTAAGCAAGAAGTTCCAGATAGAATTATTTGAAAAAGTCTTCAATAAGGAAGAAGTTTCTGGATATATTAAGAAATTTGTTGATGATCTGAAAAAAGGCAAATATGATGATAAATTAATTTATAAGAAAAGCATTAACAAGCCATTATCAGAATACACAAAGACAACTCCTCCACATGTTAAAGCAGCAAGACAATTGAAGAAACTTACTTCAAATCAAATATTTTACATTATAACGAAAAACGGTCCAGAGCCTGTTGAGAAGCTTAAACATAAGCCAGATTATGATCATTATATCGATAAGCAATTGAAACCGATTGCTGACACTATTCTTTCTGTATACGGAAAAAACTTTGATGATATATTTAGAAACTCTACACAATCAAGTCTGTTTGGATATTGAAAATTTCTTCTGGAATTTTCAATTCCAAAAACCGCGCAACAATTGATTTTGTCTTTAGATTCATGCGGTTTTTGTTACTAGATCTTTCTCAGAAACTCTCTTGCCTTATCTTCAAACTGATTATTCCAGACTTCTTTTGTTAATAATGTTAATGTTGCTCTTGGTTTTTTTCCAATAAGCTTCTGCATTACAGCGAATGATCTCTTGCTTCCTGATCCTCCCATTGTGCAGAAGAATGATATTGATTTATTCTTGAGAATGTCCTTATTTTCCTTAATATAAATCCTTAATGCAGGAGTTATTGTCCATGCCCATACTGGATTTCCCAAAATAATAATATCATAATCCTGAGGATTTCTTTTTAATGGTTGTATCTTTGTGATCTTTTTTAAAGAAGCATCTTTTCCTGCTGTAATGTATCTTATTGGACCAGCACGGTTTTTCTTGTCAATAATCTCTTCAATATGTGCGCTCATCCTATTAGCCATGTATTCAGCCACTTTTTTTGTTGTTCCTGTCCTAGAATAATATACTACGAGTATTTTCATGATCTTTGCAAGTATCCTGGTTGAGGCTCGAATATTAATCCGTCTCTCTTAAGTTTTTCAATTAATGCAGTTATCTCCATCTCAGTCATGCCCTGACTCTCTGCTTCAACAATGAGTTTTTCTGTCTGGATCTTTCTCTTTTTTGCTGACACTTCATCAAATATTGTAAGTAATTTAATCTTACTGTCCATCTCAAAATCATCCATCATAGAAGTGGCCAGCTGTCGCTGTAATTTCATTACTTCATCAAACTCAGTATCATCTAGTACTCCCATTGCCAACCCCCTAAGCATAAAAGTGAGAGAAATTTAAATAGTTATCGGAATTAGTATATAAAAAAGTATATTAAGGTTAATAATAGATTTACTCACTTGTAAAATACACTAAAAGTTTATATACGCTCTCCTCAATAATAGAGTGTTCGGGGGTGCTTTAATGGAGATCATTAAAACTATAAGAGACAATAATTATGAGCAGGTAAATCATATAAAGATCGAGGCAGGGAATTACACACATAGACAGATCGAAACCAAAGACGGAAAAACATACATGAGGATCAAGCAGAGAAGATTGTTTGAGATTGATTCGACTTAATTATTTTACAATCTTCCACATGAATTCAAATTGATTTCTATACGCTTTTGCAGCTTCTTTGCTTTTTATTAGCACAATAACAGGTGGTTCAATAAACCATAATAATATTGCAACCTTATCTCCATAGATAAGTGTTGTTGCAGGTCCAGAGAATTCTTTTGGAATTGACTTAAATACAGAATACTTAGATTCAAGAATCTTCTCACCTTTAGTATAGAACTGTCTTGCATGAATTTTTTTTACTTCCCTTTCTCTAAGATACTTTTTTGTATATTCTGGAAGAAGATGATACATGCGATCTGTGGCTCCGAATCCGACAAAATCCTTTCCTTCATGTAATATGTCGTTTAGAACTGTTTTCAATCCTTCTTTTCCTTCATATGTTTCTATGATTGGTTTTGGTTTAAAGGATCGATATATCTTTGTAAGATTAGGCATAATGTCTTGAAGTGATTTCTCCCTTTCAACAAGATAATCTCTTAATTTTTCAGGAGGAGCTATGCGATAATATGTTTTATTATTTGTGATAATATAATTGACCAATCCTTTTTTTATAAGTCCTCTTAATGAATCATAAATATTGGTTCTATCCTCTTTTGTTCTTTTTGCAATATCGCCTGCTTTTGCCTGCTCTAATTCAAGCAATGCAAGATATGCCCTTGCCTCTCTTTTTGTAAGACCTAATTCAACAAGCTTCTCTGTATCCATAAACCGTGGAGCGTTTATGAAATTATAAATGTTGTGTATATTTATACAACAAGAATTTAAATAATGTTACTATTTCTTAGTTAGTATGGAACTAAGCAATGTTATTGATAATCATAATCGTTCAAAAGAGATTATAGAAAAACTACTTTCAAAAAAAATATCAAGAGATATGCCTTCAAAATTGTTTAAAATTGAACAGATAATAGGAGAAAAAATTCAACGAAATCAATATATAGAATTATTAGGATTATGGGGCGGCTCAAAAGAAGGAATACCTGGAGATGAAGCTGATAAAAAAAGCTTAGATTCATTGGTTTACATTAGGAATAAAAGCAGAGATATAAGAATATCTTTATTATTTTGTGATTTTCACCATCATTATGCAAATAATGTATCTTGGGAAGAAACGATAAAATATTTTGAAGTTTTATACAACATATGCGATCAATCAAATATATACCTAATTAAATTGTCAGATCATGCATTTATGACAACTAAAAAAACTGATAATGAAGATGATAAAAATACATTGAAAAGTGTATATAATGATAAAATTTTATCTTATTTACCAATATCGAAGGATTTTTATCAAATAATAAAAAAGTTAAAATATGGTGCAAATAAACATTATAGAGATGAAACACTTAAAGACTATAATTTACGATGGAAAAAATCGATAGCAAACTCGGAGGAAAAATATTCGAAATCAATCGAAATAACGAACAAACAGGTCGAGAGACTTGAACAATATTTAAAAAATATTTCTGAAAAATATAAAAGAAAAGAAAGGTTACAGAAAATATTAAATACTACAAAGGAAAGATTAAACTCAATAAAAAATCATGCAAGATGGGAATCAGAAAATATAAAAAAGGACATTGATAGAATATTAATACCTTCCATCGAGTATTACGTTGATCTTGAAATTCACTTTTTAAAAATAATAAAAGAAAAATACCCGGATACTATTTTCTTCTCTTTTTCTGATCCAGACATCCAGAAACCGATAGCGGAAGCAGCTAATGTTCCAATGTTCTATTTTCATGCTGATATGCATGGAGGAAAGTTCAAGAACCATGTTCCCTGGTATTCTGGCACCGTTGATTCTGAAAAACAGCAATCTTAATAAAACATTTCTTATTCTTTTTAATTGCGGGCGTGTAGCGCAGCTTGGATACTTCGCTTCTGGGCGAAGGCTCAGGCGCAGCCAGAGAGCGCGAAGCACTCCTAAAACCTTTTTGCAAGCAAAAAGCTTTACCAAAAAGGCAGAAGAGATGCTTAGGTCGTGGGTTCGAATCCCATCACGCCCGTTTTTGTTGCTTTAGCAACCTTTTTTGATTAAACTTTTTTCTAAAAAGTTTAGTGGAAATCCCATCATGCCCGTATACCATTACTTCTTTACTGATTTTCCGATTTTTGAACAAAATGTAAGGGTAATGATCGATTAAGAAAAAAGTTTAGTCATTCTCAATTCTCGGAGCTAATATGAACATCATCTGGATCTTATCCAGCTCTTTATATTCTAGTTTCAATGGATAATCCTTGTTGAATGAGATCTCTACAGTTGATGCGATCTTTGATCCTTGGATCATCTTCTTTAGATATTCTATTGAATATTTCGATTTGACTTTTTCTTCTGCCTTTATTGAAACATTCTCTTCTGGCTTTATTTCAACAGTTGCCTTGCTTGAATCTCCTGAAGCAGAAACTATGAACTTTTTCTCTTCTGCCTGGAATGATACTGATTCTGCTATGATCTCAACATCCTCAATAGCATCATTAAGCATTCCTGACGGGCACTTAATTACAGTCTTGAATTTCAGTTCAGGAACTTTCTGCTCTTTTTCTTCCAGATCAATCAATGGCAGATAGAATGTCCTTACAGTATTTCCTTGTAATGTTATCTTTAACTTATTTTCAGCTAATTCAAGAACAAGATTATCATTTGCCTTTATTCTTCTTAGCACTTGCTTAAGATTATTTAAGTTCAGGGAAATTACAGTATCTTCTTTGACTGTATACTCAACAAATGAGCTGCTCAATAATCTGAAAACTACCATTGCCACATTGGCAGGATCCATGGCAATCATCTCTATAGAATCCTTCTTGACCTTGAATTTTGCCTCATTGACAAGATCATTGATTATTGTTATAGGCTCTTTAATTAGTTTTGTTTCAGCTAGCACAAGTTTCATATTTACACCCCAACTATAGTTATAATTGAGAGAACTCTTAAGGATTTAAAAATTTGACTATTGATGAGCTTGGGCAAGTAATTCTTCAATCGACTCCCATCTTTCCTGTCTTCCTGTAAGCAAATAATTACACCTGAAATCAAGTGTGCTGTTAGCATAGCATCTATTACATAAATCCTCAGTATAAGTCTCCCTGCATTTCATGCCTAACTTTTCATTTAATCCAAACAAATGCTTATTCATCACCCATTCAATAATCCAATCTGTTTTAATATCTCTCATGAAACCACTATTTAGCATTATCTCCTTTATTCTTATCTTTTCATGACGATAATTTCCCTTGTCAATCAACGGTTTTTTGGTGTAAAAACTCCGTAAGAACTCTTTCGTATCAGTCCCTGAGATAGTATCTAAATACTTAGTAGAACTAAAAGGTGTTTGAACTATGACAGTGTAAATCCTGTCTGCATCTAATTTTAAGCCATTAATAACCATTAGTCCATATCTTGATGCCTGCTTAAAAAAATATTGGACAGGATAATATCTTGCAACTCTTCTTTTGAAATCAATTATTATTGGATTATCTCCTGTAATTGCTACAGCATCTGGTCTTCCCCCATCATCAATAGTAACATCTTGCTCCTGCAATCCTTCTATCTTATCGATAGTCATAGCAAATAACGGATTATTTGATTTGGACAATCTTTTCTCCAGTTCATCGACAGCAAGATTCCAATCATGCTGCGTAGGCTTATAATAATTTTTTATTGGAACCTCGCAATATTTGCTCCTATCCATAGGCTCAATACCTAGTTTATCAAGAAAATATTTTTGATCTTCTCCTAATTCATTTGCTATTTTATGTCTTATGCTTCCACTAATGGCTTCATCATTCTTCTCAATCTCAAAAGGGTATTCTCTCTCCATAACGTTTATATACTTAATAAAAGGGCATTCATGTGAAGTGTTGCTAGGCCTTGTCATTCGTATGGAATCATTGAATAATAAACTTATATCTAATGGCTTGACCATTTCTTTTTTTGTTTTCTGCCAGCTCTTATCAGCATTCTTATCTGCATGAACAGGAAAATTATTCTCATTCAAGAAATAGATAATGACCTCTATTGGGGATATTCTGACTTGATATTTAATTATATCATCTTCAAGCTTCTTGACCATAGAATAGGGGATTTCACTTAACTCTCCCTCAATATCTTTTACATCCCCTCCTGCATATATGTAAGGGTATTTGGATGATGTGAACAATTCATGTCTTTCATGAAAGGCTTTTTGCTTAATAATCACAGCTTCATTACTATTGCCATATTTGGCATTAAGCCATCCTGATAATCTGTTTAAGGCCTGAGGTTCCAATACTCCTCTTATAGGGATATTTTTTGTATCCTGCAATAGTTTTACTCCGATAATATGTTTTTCTAACTCAGGAAGATTGTTCCTTATTATTCCTTCTATCAGGTCATTAGCTATGTTTCCTTGAGTCATAAAACCATCATAAACCCGGATATTTAATTCCTTAAGTATAGAAGAGTATTTTTGTTTGAGAATCTCTCTATTAAGAGAAATTGCAGTATCGCAGAGCCTCTTAAAATCATCCATGCTAGGAACATTGAATATCGTGTCTTGATATTTACTTTTATAGGTATAGTATAATGTCTCTAGATAATAAGGCTCTTTATTAACTTGCTCATTGAATTTCTTTATAGAAAAAACTGATTCAGCAACATTATAATTTTCAAGTCTTTGATCATCATCATAATATCTCTCATAATCTCCCAGCAATGATTTGTGTTTTTTTTCAAGCCAAGAATTAATACTCACTATACTATCGCTGAATGGATTGATGATCTTCGTTCCTTCCTGGCCTGTCTGTATCATAAATGGGAATTCAAAAGGCGCATGTCTGAAAAACACTATATTCTCAATTCCTTGTTTGACAACAGGATTATATTTATCATAGATCTCCATTAAATATGTGGCAAAATCTGTTTTTGTGCAGAAATCATCTGTGTTGACATGCTTAAAAAATCCTAATGGACTTTCCAGGCCAAGATTAAACATTCCAAGCCAAACAATATCATTATTCTTAATGATATCAATATTCTCAGCCACAGATTCCTGCAACAATAGATATTTCTCCATAATGCCAACAAAGTTTCTTTCCTCTTGCCTATCTGTTGCCTGGTCAATCAGAAACTCTATATTGTCTTTTTTTACGCCCTTTGGATCTAATTTTGTTGAATCAACCCATATCTTATGAGTGTATATTAGCCTAGAAAGAGTGCTTATCGGATTAGATAATGAGTATATAGATGCAAGCATTTTCTCCCAACCAATTATGATTTTTTAACTACTTTCAAATAAATAATAATTCGATAACTATATATACTATATATATTTTTTGCTTATATGCTCTTAACCCATGTAGAAATAAAAGGCCAGAAGATAGATACAGAGAAAATTATATTTTATGGAAGAAATAATGATGGCTTGGAGAAGTTAGAAGAAGAGATATATAGTTTCAATACATTGTTCAATGACCTGAGACCGACAAAGGTTTTCGCACTATCATATTCTACATCAGAAGATGTCCTTAAAAAAAGATTAATTGACCTTGAATCAAACCAGGCCTTCAAAAAACTAAATTTCAAAACAATAAAAAAAGATGAGAATTATATTATTTATGCTGAAGGCAACACAAAAATATTGAAAAAATTGCCTGCATATTTCAAGATAAAGCCAGGTTCCAATAACTTCTCAAGTGTTGAATTGCTAAGAAAGCAACTCAGATTCCCATTTTCATTAATAAAGAAGCATAATGCTATCTGGATGGTTGATAGGCAATTGTCATTAGATGAATTCCTGATGCTTAATTCAGCTTCATTAGACAGTGAATTCATGCATTGGGAAAAAGAGAAAAAAGTAGATTACCTAAATAACAGCAGAGAACAGAAAATGGATTTCTTAACAAACACATATAATATTTTAACAGGACAAGAGAGTGAAGATGAATTAACAAAAAAGATAGTAGATTTTTTTAATGAAAATAAAGGTAAACAGGGAATAATTGATAAGCCCCTGTCTGTTTCATTGGCAATCAATAAAAAAAATATCCGAATCGATGCCGACAATAAAATGAATTACGATCTTTGCATCGATAAAGTCTATCATTTATGCCATCTGGGGGAAGAATCTCAAGATATGATGATGGATCTGGCTACGGGAAAAACTAATGTCATATTCATCAAAAACCAAGATGAATTAGAGATGATAAAGAGATTGAATTTGGCTGTTGAGAAAGAAAAAATACTGATCTTTCTGACACAAAACGGGCCAAAATATGATCTTCCAAAATTAAGAGAATTTGGCCTGAAATTTTTCAATGAAATGCCTGAGATAAAGAGTTCTGCAGGATTCTTTTATCAGACAATCATAAAAGGAAATATAATACTTGACTTAGCATCTTATTCTCAAAATTATTTTCCATGGACCATAGATAATAAATATGCGACAATCATAAAGCTGATAACTGGAATGGATTTTGAAAAAAGCATCACATATGATGATCAGACAAGATTGACTCTCGAAGCAATCCTTGGAAATAATGAATCTATAAAAATCATGAGGAAATATGATGTTGAGGATGTAACAGGAATGTCTATGACTGAAAAATATATCCTGCCGATGATATACTTTAAGAGCAAGATAGCAAGAACAAGTCCAGAAGTGATCAATGTGACATCAAAGGCAAATTGGGCATTGGATCTTTACAGGTATGAGTATCTGCTTGAAGGAAAAGGTTTCTGGACAGTAACAAAATATAAAGAATATAACAAGTTTCAAACATTCGATAAATTCAAAAAATTAGTGAAAGAATATGAATCAATGAGGGAAAAACCTAAGAGAATAAATGTTGTGAAAAATTTCACCCGCGGGGCATTGTTCTACATTGCTCCTTTTACATCAATTCATCACCACGAGATACAAAAAAAAACAGCGATAAAGGAGGCTTTTGATTATCTGAAAAGGCCCGATGCCACAAATCTGGAGAAGATCGATCTGATTTTGACAATAGAAGAAGGCTATTTAAAGCCATATCTATTTGATAATTCTTTAAACAAAAGTTCCCGTGAAAAAGATATTGTCAACCAATTCAGAAATCTTGTAAGAGCATTTCCCCCTATAAATAATAATGATAACTATTATTGCTTCAAAATCAGAGATTCAGAACATCCTTATTTCAAGGAAAATATGAAAGGATTAGGAATAGAACTTTCCAGAGGAAAATTCTTTAATGTAAAAAAAGGTTCATTTATATTGTATGATGAAAGAAATTTCTACAAGAAGGATATTGATGCCAAAGGAAAAGCAGGATACAAAACTATTTATCAGCAGGAGCTAATTCATGATTATATAGAATTATTATTCAAGAAAGGCCCTGATGAAGCTATTAAGACAATTGTTGAATTCTTCAAAAAGCTTAACAATAATTCTTTGGATAGAAACAAAATGATTTATTTTAAAGAAAGCATGATAAAGGATTATTTTGATTATTCAAGTTATGCTCAACAGCAAGAGAGAGTTCAAGCATATATTGAATTAGGATTAAAAAAAGATGAAAAGGCGGCATTTTTTAAATTAGGCAAGGTACATGTGCCTTTAGAGCATTTTGAGCAAATGCCAGATAGTTATATTTTTAGCGATAAGATAAAAGATCAGCTTATACAGGATTATCTAGGAACTATTGAAAAACGTAATATCAATATGCAAGAAGGCAAGATAGGAAAATATATTCAACCATTGGCTAAGTATTATGGATTAAATAAAAATTTATTTTCTAGATTCATATTAGCAGGGGATTATGAGAGCATAGTTCATAACAAGAAAGACCTGTTCTCAGATATATTTAAAGAGTAAATTTTTTAAATAGCCGATATTTCAACTGATAATGCCAGACAAATGGAACCTATTGGATATTCTCAGCAATCAGTCAACAGATCAGATTGAAGCATTATTGAAGAAGGATGTTGATCAGTTTGAGAGTTATAAGAAGATCCTTAATTCTATAGATGAGAAGAAGATGCTTGAGATCCTTGAACTAAAGGAAAGGATCTATGAAAGTATGAGTAAGCTTGAGAATTATTATGCAATGAGGTTTTATGAAAACGTAAAGGATTCAGAGGCATCAGCAAAATTATCCTATCTAAAACAATTGCATACAGATCTCAGCAATAGGATAATGTTTTTCTCATTATGGTTCATGAAACTTGATGATAACACAGCAAAAAAGTTCGTTGAATCAAAGATACTTGCAAGATTTAAGCATTATTTTGAAAGAATAAGACAATTAAAGGAGCATACTAAATCAGAGGAGATAGAACAGATAATTAACCTTAAAAACATCACTTCTGGAAGTTTTTTTGATGTATATGAAATAATGACAAGCTCTTTTGAATATGATTTCAATGGAAAAAAACTTACTTCTGAAGCTATGATAAGCAAGTACAGAGATATTGATCCTAAAATAAGAAAACAGGCTTATGATATTTTACTCGGAAAATATCGAGAGCACAAAGCAGAGCTTTATGAGATATACAAAAATATTGTCTTAGATTGGACTAATGAAGATTTGAAGATAAGAAATTACAATAAATCAATAAGCTCAAGAAACATGAGCAATGATCTTGATGATTCAACTGTTGATGCCGTGTTAGATGTTGTAAGAGAGAATTCAAAGTTATGGCATAGATACTTCCAGTTAAAATACAAGATACTATCGAAAAAAAGAAAATTTCCATATTCAAGATGTCACATCTATGCTCCTTATGAGGTGAAATTAAAGAGTTATGATTATGATTATTGCAAAAAATATGTCCTTGAAACATTCAAGCAATTTGATCAAAGATTCTTTGATGCAGCAAATGAAATATTCAAGGCAAAGCATGTCCATAGTCATCCTCAAAAAAATAAGAGAGGAGGGGCATTCTGCAATATAATCACTAACAAGCATGCACCATATGTCTTACTGAATCACACAGATACTATCAGAGACATGTTCACAATAGCTCATGAACTCGGTCATGGAATGCATGACATGTTTTCAAGAGTCCAGCCAAATTTGTTGCAGCAGCCTCCTTTGCCTATTGCAGAGACAGCATCTGTATTTGGAGAGATGATACTTGCAGATAGGATATTGAAAGAATCAAAGAACAATGAAGAGAAAAAATTCATATTAATGAATCTCCTTGACAATGAGTTTGCAACAATTCCTCGACAGGCATTTTTTGTGATATTTGAAAAGATAGCACATGAAAATATCCCTAAAGGCATAACAAAAGAAGAGCTAGACAAGAAATATCTTGAAATACTTAAAGAGCAATTCGGATCAATGGAAATCCCAGAAGTATTCAAGAATGAATGGAATTATATTCCACACATACACGAAACACCATTCTATTGTTATGCATATGCATTCGGAAATCTACTAGTTTTGTCTTTGTATGACATGTATAGAAAACAGGGCAAAGTATTTATCGAGAAATATATCAAATTCCTTTCTTATGGAGGGTCAAGATATCCAAAAGAACTGCTTGCAGGTCTAGGCATTGACATCAATGACAAAAGATTCTGGCAAAAAGGAATACAAATAATTAAAGAGCAGATAGAGCAGTTGGAAGAATTAAGTAAATAAATGCGAATGTTAAAATATTAATTGATAAAAATGCAGAATAAAAACACCGCTTTGATATATGCTTTGATTGCCATAATTCTTTGGGGAACTGTTGCTGCGGCCTCTAAACTTATGCTTAAAACCATCACCAATTTTCAGTTAATGTTTTTTGTCGCGCTTTTCTCAACTATTTCAACTCTCGGAATTGTTGTCTTTTCCAGAAAAATAAGTGAAGTAACTAAATTAATAAAAGAAAATTTGTTGTCCATCATCACATTAGGTTTTATAGGCTTAGGAATTCAGCAATTCTTAATTTTTACAGCCTTTGCAAATGCTCCGGCAGCACAAGTTAATGTTTTAAACTATATGTGGCCAATTTTTATTTTAGTTCTATCAGTTTTTATTCTAAAAGAGAAACCTTCCCTAAAAATAATGATAGCGTTTCTTTTAGGAATCATCGGGGTATATATTGTAATAACAAAAGGTCAACTCTTTTCCTTGCAAATTCATTATTTTTATGGATACTTATTAGCTTTAGGTGCTGCTTTCTGTTGGGCGCTATTCTCCACATTAAATAAAACCAAGAATTATGAACCTATTGGCGCTAGTTTCTTATTTAATCTTACAGGATTAATTTTTATGACGATAATAATGTTTTTTACGAAATCATCATTTAATATTACTACAAATGAAATCATAGGAACTTTTTATATAGGATTATTCCCGACAGCCATAGGCTTTATTTTGTGGGTAAAGGCATTAAAATTAGGAAAAACTTCAATTATCGCCAATCTTGGTCATTTAACTCCTTTTATTTCGTTAATCTTCATTTATATAATCCTAAAAGAAACAATCCTTATCAGCGAAGTGATAGGATTAATTATAATTGTGTCTGGAATTTTATTACAATTAAAGAAATGATCCTATTTTATATTTATCTTTGCCCCGTTTCTCAATAAGAATACGTTCTTATTCTCTCTGTAGCCTAGCTCTTCTGCCAATTCTAGGAATTGTTCTGTTGTCGCGATCTCTGAATGTGTTGGGATGAGGTTTTTTGGATTGATCATGTTTATTAGGTCTCTTGCATCCTCTCTTGCTCCATGTCCAGAAACGTGGATGTCCCTGAATATCCTGACTCTTTTCTTTTTCAGTTCATTCTCCATCTTTTCCCTGTTCTTGATGTTTTCCTCTCCAGGAATTATTGTGCAGGAAAATATTACTATGTCTTCTTTCTTAAAATTAAAATAATTATTGAATATCATTCTTGCAAGAACAGATTTTGGCTCTCCTTGATGGCCTGTAACAATGAAGACATAATCCTCTGGCTTTTTGCATTTTTTTAAGAATGTCTGGATTTGATGCCTGTATTTAATGATCTTTCCTGTTTTTGAGAATTCAATTACTTTAATATTCTCTCCTGCCCTGATATATTTTTCAAGACTTCTTCCGAGGAATACAACTTTCCTGTTTAATTGCTTGGCAAATTCCAAAATTGATTTTATTCTTGCTAAATGACTTGAGAATGTTGAAACAATCATTGCCTTGCCATTGCTATTAGTACTTATCATGACTTCTCTTAACAATTCTTTTGCAACAGATTCAGAAGGAGTCTTAATAGGCTTATTTGCATATAATGAGTCCATTATCATGACTTTGACATTGCTCAATTGTTTCATCCTGCCAATATTGCTCTTTAATCCAAGAGTTGGCTGATTGTCTAGCTTGAAATCATTTGCATAAACTATTGAGCCGTATTTTGTGTGTATGACAACCATTGCTGTATGAATTATTGAGTGTGTTATGCTTATGAATTCTATCTTGATATTATCAGACACCTTGAATATCGAGTTTACTTCATGAGCTACTAATTTATTATTGATCTTGATCTCTTTATCCTCTAATAAGACTTTTAAAACTTCTATCGTATAAGGAGTTCCATGAATTGGGCATTTGAATTTTGATGCAAGAAAAGGTGCTGCACCAATATGATCGAGATGTGCATGGCTGATGCATATTGCTTTCACCATAGGCATCCAATGCTCAATCTCAGTAATATCAGGAACAGCCTCTATCTCAATAAGTTTCTTATAAGAAAGATCAACCTCATCCTCATCCTGGGTGTAATGAATATAATTCTGCAAATGCAATCCAAGATCAAGAACAATGACTTCATCATCGACCTTTACTGCAGTACAATTCCTTCCAACCTCTCTATAACCGCCAACAGGCATTATTTCTATCATTAACCCACAGCTGTAGTATATAGTTTAAAAATTTGTCTATTTATCGCTTTTTGCAAAAATTTAAAAAGAATAAAAATATTGAACATCATCGAGGTGTTATTATGAAAAATATATTATTGATATTTTTTGTTCTTGCAGTAGTAGGAGGATTTGCTTTTGCAGAAAGAGGTGGATCCGGCAATTCGAATAATTCAACCACTGAGTGCGTGATTAATGATGACTGCGATGCAGATGAGATTTGCATAGATGGAGAGTGTGAAGACAATGATCTTGGGAATAGATCCAGTGAAAATGAATGCACTGCAGATACAGACTGCACAAATGGAAAAGTGTGCATCAATGGTGAATGCGAGAGATTTGAAAACGAAACAGAAGATAATGATAAGAATGAAACAGAGGATGAATGCTCTGTCAATACAGATTGCGATGCAGATAAGATTTGTTTAAATGGAGAATGTGAAGATGCTGATGAAAACGAAACAGAAGATAATGATGAGAATGAAACAGATGATAATTCAACTGGTAGAGTGAGATGGCTTAAGGATTGTGTTGATGATTCAGCAATGAGGAACTTAAATGAATTAGCAATGAAATTAAGACAGGCAGAAGTTAGGGGAGATCAGGAAGAGATTATCGAACTTAAAGCACAAATAGAGAAGTTGAACTTAAAAGTCAGAACAAGAACAGAAGAATGCAAGCAAAGAAACATGAACCTAGGGCTCTTTGTTAGTCAAGCAGTCAAGGATAAGAATGGAAGTGCTTCTGGAATTGTTGAATATTATAAGCTTAAACTATCTGAAATATCCCAAGAGGATAATTTGACTTTAAGGCTTGATATGCTTAGGGCATTAAGGCAAGAAGTAGACGCAGAAATAAGAAGCATTATGGAAAACAAGAGAGAAATCAGACAGGAAGAGATGAAGGATCTTGTTGAAAAATTCGAAATAAGAAGAGACAAGATAAAAGCAGATGATGTTGAGGTTGATTCTGATAACAGGACAATAATAACTGAGATCAATGGAAAGGAAGTAGAAATCAAGGTATTGAACAGGCAGATTAAGATAAAAGTTGAAGGAACAGAAGTTGATGCATCAGAGATAACGCTTGAAAACAATACTTTATTCTATAATGGGACTGCAATAAAGACATTGCCTTCAGATGCATTGTTCAGATACAAGATAAAAGCCAAAGAGATGGAGCTTGAACAAAAAGAGGATAGATTGATCTATAAGGTCAAATACGAACAAAGGAAAAAAGTGCTTGGATTGTTCAAGGCAAAGGCACAGAGAGAAGCTGAGATAGATTCATCTGATGGGAACAAGCTAGAAGATAAAGGCCCATGGTGGATCTTTTTAGCAACCAATGACAAATCTGTAGAGACTGCTGAATAATCCATAAGATTTTTATACTAACTTTATTTTTTTATTTCTTGTGAAAAACCGTCTAGTAGGGATAATCATAGTTATTTTTGCAGCTTTGATGGGATTCATGATTTGGCTGTTCAATAAGGCATTAAGCGAGATAGTCAATGTATCATGCAGTCATGGCCCTACATGCCCTATGTGGGAATCAATAAGGTTTCAAACTAATCTAAGCATAGGGATAATGACTGCTGTTGCATTGCTTGGACTATATTTTATGTTCTTTGCAAAAGATGAATCAGCCAAGGAATTGAAACCGAAGAAAATTGAGAAGAAAGATTATTCAGCAGTATTAAAGGAATTAAGTGATGAAGAACGACATGTCGTACATAAATTGATAGATGCTCAAGGATCATTATTCCAATCAGATCTAGTAGATGAGAAACACACTAAAGTCAAGGTGACGAGAATTCTTGACAGGCTAGAAGGCAAAGGCCTGATCGAGCGCAAAAGGCGTGGAATGACTAATGTCGTGCTGTTGAAGCATTGATTCTAAAATTAACAGACAAGAATTATTTAAGATTTTTTGTTAATACTGAAATTTATCTCTTCAGTTTTTTCACATCCTTGTTTTTAGGAAGAAAGTTCTCATCAGTGACTATGCTCTTTCCGGTTTTTTCTTCTAATTCTGTTCGCGCATTCTTTGCAATATTGCCGCCTTTCTTGCTTGCCACTTTATTTTCATTCATTCCTTCAGCATTCATTGTCTCGGCAATCTGCCTTGTTGATAATTCAGCTAATGCAGTAAAGATTAATTCTGCTTCAGTCATGTGATCCCTGAGATTTTGAGATTTTAATTCCTTCAGCTTTTTATGGTCTTTAACACTTAGTCCTGTCCATTCCTGATGGATGATGCTGGTCAGTATGGCATATTCCTCTTCTTTTGTTATTTGATGATCTTTCCAATAATCTGTGAGCTTGTTTCTTGTTTCCTGGCCCATCATTCTCTGCCGGATCCATTTATTACTTCTTCCAAGTTTCTGCCAATTCTCTCTAGCACGATTCAATGATAAAGAAGGATCTGCAATCTCCTTAATACGCTCATAACCAACTTTAGCTAGCCATAACTTAATAGGTTCAGCTTTTGGAGAAGGCACTGACTGGATGATACGCAATAATACTTCTGGATTAGCAACATCTGTCAAATAGCTCTTACCATCTGAAGCCGGTAACTTCAGTTGGTCACATTTTGTGACCACCTCACTTCCCTCTTCCTTTAAGCGATTTTTGAGAGTTGTCCAATAACTTTGAGCACGCCCGTGGTCTTTCTGCTGTATCAATACTGCAATAATATCCACAACTGAAAAATACCATGTTTCGGTCCTTTCATCATAATGCCTTCGTATCTTAAAATTCTCAAATAATGCCAGGTCAGTCATTTTAACACCCCTTGAGCAGATAATATGATCATCGAAGAAACACTAATCTATTCATAAATCTTACGCGAGCATGTCTAGTGAAGTGATTAGAAAGTCTGGGCGGGGCTATTGCTGTCTGGGTGATCTGCGTGGGTCGATTTCCACTGCAAGACACTTCCTTATTTTTCACACGATATCACACCATTTGAGATATATTATATCAAATATTTTTGATTTTGGGAGAGATAAATGTATTAATATTTTTAATAATATTTTTCGACTTTTGAACCGTAAACTTTATTAATCAGTGACTATTGCTAGATAGTAACATGAAAGTTGCGCTTATTAAGGATAATTCAGCACCTTTTGATACAAGAAATTGGCACGATATTTACGCAGAGCACTTTCGTGATATGGGTGTATCTACAGTTTTTCTAGATCCAAACAAAAGTTCTTTCATTGATGATGCTGTAAGCACTGCTTGCGGTGCATATTTATGGAGGGTATGGCATGTCCCGCAGGATCGTATAGATGCAACAAGAAAAATACGTTTCTTGGAGAAAGAATGCGGTCTTCTTATGTTTCCTACTCATAGGATGTTAGAAGATTATGATGATAAAGCAAGCGAATTATTTTTTATGCGCAAACAAAAATATCCAATTCCCGAAACATTTTTTACGCGCTCTAGTGAAGAAGCTAAAGATTATTGTCAAACATGTGCTTTACCAATAGTATCTAAAGCATATGATGGTGCTTCAGGTGATAATGTTCGTTTGCTTAATAATCGGGATTCATTAATTTCCCATGTAAATGATGCATTCAGTCAAACTGGGATAAAAACACATTTTTCAGGAAGCGTTCAACAAGGATATATATTCCTACAAAAATATATTCCTTGTAAAAAAGACATGAAAATTATAGTAATAGGTGAAGAAGTCGCTTTAAGCTATTGGCGAAAAGGTTTAGAGTGGAAACATAATATAAGCAGTGGTGGAAGTATAGATACTACGCCTATACCTGAGCAAGCTAAACAATTAGCTGTTCAAATAACAAAAGATCTTAAATATGATTGGTGTGGACTAGATTTTATAGAACATGACAATCGTATATTTCTTATAGAGTATGGTTCTATGTTTGCCATTACGCCTAGATTTATTCCCATCTTTGGAAGTATAGATGCAGATATGTTACGAAAACAATGCGAATTGGTTGTTAAGAGGATAAAAAAATGATACGGTATGGCATTATAGGTTATGGTGATGCAGGAATGGTGCATCAAAAAGTTATTTCCAGACTTTCGAATATAGCAGAACTAACAGCAATTTATGATATTGATGAGAACAAAAAAGAAATGATCGAAAATAAGTTGAATGGTGTTTTTGCTGTAGATAATATTAATCAATTATTAAAGTATGTAGATGCAGTGTCTATATGCACCCCGCATAATACACACTATAAACTAGCAGAGGAATTACTATTGAATGGGAAAGATGTTCTAATAGAGAAACCTGTTGCTATAAAATTAGATGATGCGCAAAAATTGGCGTATATTGCACAACAAGAAAACCGTGTGACAGCCACTATATTTCAACATAGGTATGAACCAGTAAATGTTTGGATTAAAGAGCATTTGGACTTAGGAAAATTAGGAGACCTATTAAGTATCTCTGTCCAGATTAAATGGTCCAAACATTCAAATTATTATGATTCTTGGAAAGGAAAATTAGATGAAGCAGGAGGAGGAGTTCTAATTAATCAAGCAATTCATTTTATAGATTTAGCTAATTGGTTCGGAGATGGCATAAAAGAAGTATATACAAATAATATTCAGCACAGATCTATAGAAGTTGAAGATAACGCCATAGTTTCTCTAAAATTTAAATCTGATGCTATAGGATTAATAGATGCATCAACCTCTGCCCAGAAACATATTGGGACCACAGTAGAAATTGTTGGTACAAAAGACACCATAAAAACTTATGAAGGAAGAATACTTGCTTGGACATCAAAATCCGATAATGATATAGTTAATATGAATGCGCACATAGCTAGTATAGATGCTGAAACATGGGGTAAAAAATATTTTGGTCATGGACATATATATCAAATAGAAGAATTTGTTAAAAGATGTATAGATAGAATGCCCCCACAGATAGGAGTCTTAGAAGGTGCCAAAACTCTTGCAGTAGTATTAAGCATGTATGAAAGTATGCGATTGAAACAACCAGTCAAGGTGAACTATCTATGAAAATAGAACCATACCAAAAGGATGCTCTAATAAAATATATTAATCAAGAAGGATCTTGCTCATCACCAAGCTGTGAAGGAGCAATCGCAACTTTTGAAAAAAGTATTGCAGAATATTTTAAAAGAAAATATGTTTTACTAACAGTAAATGGAACAAGCGCTCTTATGTTAGCATATTTATCTACAGGAGTGTCTCGCAACACGCCTGTGATAGTACCACAATATGCGCACTATGCCGCAATTCATCCTCTTAAAAATATAACTGATAAAATAATTCCTATTCCTGTTGACTCAGAGACACTAGAAATGAATATAGAATTAGTGGGAAAGGCTTTCAAAAAACTTCATAATGCCCCTAAACCAGCTCTTCTTAATGTAGTAATGACAGGATTCTGTACGAACAGCACAAATCTAAGAAAACTTTGTGATACATATGATGCAATATATATAGAGGATTGCAGTAGGGCATATCTTTGTAACGATGATGGAATATTAGGTACTAAAGGCGATGTTAGTTGTTTCTCAATGCAGGGTAGCAAAGCACTTTGTGCTGGTGAAGGCGGATTATTCTTAACAGATAATCAAAGCAATTATGAACATGCTGTTCAACTAGCCTTTCCTGGTAGAACAAAACACACAGGAACAATAAATGAGAATACTTTTGAATCATCTATATACCCTTTTAAGCTTAGACCTAGTCCTATAATTGCTGTCATTGCGCATTCGCAATTACCTTATCTTGAGGAACGTGTAAATAATTCAAGAAAAAATCTAAAATTGCTTGCAGACGCCCTTGAAGAGAATATGGATTTAAATGTAATTCATAAGGAATCTATACATAAAAAAGGAGGATGGAAAGATGCATGCATAAAATGTCAAGATGCCGAATATGCAACACATTTTGTGTCAATACTTAAAAATATTGGTGTGCAAGCTAGATTAGAGTTCTCCGATGCTTTTGTAGATATAGATGATTATTCTATCTATTCTAATTTGGTTTTATTAGAAGGATTTAGTGGCTACAAAAAAGCAGATGAAAATCATATTAACCAAATAAATAAAATAGCTACAGCTGCAAAAATGTTAAAAGGAAAATAAAATGAATGGATCTCAAGAAATACTAATATTATCATTAGGTCCCGTCTTTAGGAATTATGTACATGGGGGATCGCAAAAGATATTGCGAGATGTAGCCGTATATTTAGGAAAATCTAATAATGTAACAATATTGTGTAATCGTAGAAGAGATAATAAAGACACATTTATGCTCGGAGAAAATGTAACTGTAAAACCTATACTACAATTTAAAGAAACTTTTCCCGAAGCATATAATGCACCACCATATAAACTTGCATTCTCACGCGAAATAATAAAAAATCATGTTACGAAAAGCGATGTTGTATATATGCATGACGCAGGTATACTATTTCATGATATATTTGATGATGTACCATTAGTGATATCTCCAAGAGACTTTCTATATCCTGAGACTCTCCTTGGTGTTTTGAATTTTAAAAGAGATAAAATGATTGTGACAACACAATACATGAAGGACTGTGTTCTTGCATTAACTGATTCAGTATCAAATTTAGAGAATAAAATCGAAGTGATACCTAACGGAGTAAATTCTGAACTTTTTCATTATAAGAATCCATCATCATTAAGAAACGAATTAGGAATTAAAGACACTGTAACCCTCTTATATCCTCATAGAACTCCAACCAAAGGTTTACCTTTTGCTTTAGAAGTAACGAAAAGACTTATATCTGAAGGCATGAATGTGGCACTTCTTATTCCAAACTATATAGATTCATTAATAAATGAGGATATAAAGAACACATATAAAATTCTAAAGAAAACTATTACTGCATGGAATCTTGATTCTTATGTTTTTATACATGATTGGATACCTCAAGAGAGAATGCCTGAATATTATTCTCTAGGAGATGTTACTTTATGTTTAGGTACTTTTCCTGAATCTTTTGGGAATGTTACACTCGAATCTCTTATGTGCGGCACTCCTGTAGTAGCTTCTAAGGTTGCAGCTCAAAGAGAAGTGATTCCTGATTCGATGATGCCGAAAGTTGATCCATTTAATGTTGAAGAAATGACAAACCTTACAAAGAAATTTATTGCTAATAAACCTGACTTGCGAGATGTTCGTCAATATATATTGGATAAATATAATTATGTTAATATGCTTGAAGGATATTCACAAGTATTGAGATCTTTCGGAACAAGAATCAAAAACACTCAATCAGATAATTTTTCACATTCTTTTCTTAAAATAGCTCCCTGGTGCTATTTGAAAAATGATGGTATTTATAATGATTATACAGAAAATACTGCTTATCCTGATATAGCTGTTGCATTTGCAAATGGAGATCGCGTATCCTATAACTCGTTAAAAGATTTAGTAAATCCAAAAAGAATATCTGATGCATTATTAGAAGGATTTATTAGAGGATCAAATGCTTGAAGACTTATGTATACATATAGGAAATCGAAACGGACTAAAGACTTTAACATCTAACAAGTCAAGATTATATTACCTATTTTCATCACTCATTAAACATGTTCCAAATATAAATCATGCAGAAGTATTATTTTCTGATAATGAATCAGAAGATGATTCCTGCAATTTTTTCAAAAAATTAGGAATAGGAACAATTGTAAATCGTCCAATTATAAGAGTTGAACCTAAATGGTTACAAACAACACTAAATAATCAACTAAACATATCCGATGCAATACAACAGACAAACAAAAAGTTTTTTTGGAATATTGAAAACGATAGCTACTTTTTTCGCTCAGAATTTATACAGCAAGCATTAGATGTACTATCAACTCGAGAAGACATTGTAATTGTGAACCTTAGATACTGGATATCATTAGATAAAAAAGATTGGATAGGAATCCCAAAAAATCTTTCTAGGTATGATGCCTGTTCGAAAACTCCATCAGGTACTACGTTTTATGAACTTGAAAGACGAGATTGTGATGTTTTATGGATTGATGTAACGAACGATATTTCACAAGATTTTTGTTTTGATGATAAATATGATCCTATGCATTGTGTGTTGTCTGACGAACTTAAAGTTGGTAATATAAGAAATACTCCTGATGGTAAATATCAACGATTACTTAACGAGCATTGGAACACATATGCTAGTCATGGATATATCGCACGTACAGATACGCTACGTTTTATTATTGAACGATATCAACCATTATCAGAGCGGAATATGTCTATGATGGTTCGTAAGCATTTCAAGGCAGCTAAGTTAGAGATGGATGCCTTTTTTTCATTCGGTTGGAATAAACGAGTTCAGAATGTTAATGAAAAAGATATAGAAAAAATGATTTTATATTGTGAAAATACCCCTTGTTCATCAATGAAAGAAATCGGAACATTTATTAATTCATCGAATGTAACAATTTATAATGAAAGTCAATCGCGTGTATCAATACTCTGATGAGTTTACAGGAAAACTGGCATCTTACGATAAAAGGAAGAAGCCTTCTTGGATACAATTCGAATCTGATATAAAAATTCAATTCTTAAGAGCTGATCATGAGGGTGTTCAATACTGGTATAGAAGATATTTTCAAGATTATTTCTTAATTTTGAATGCTACACCAAATGATTATGCTTCATACTATGATGAGATAGCGCACTCTTACGACACAATGGTGCCTCAGAATGTGCAACTTGCAGATTTTATAATCGAAAAAATGCATACTCTCATAGCTAAAAATGCACATATTCTTGAATTATCAGCAGGTACAGGTATTCTTTCGAAAAAAATAGTGCCTGAATGGTCTAACCTTACAATTACAGATATATCCCCTAAATGTCTTGAGATTGCAAAAACAGAAACTCATTTGTCAGATGAAAATATTATAGTAGCAGATGTTTTGAAATTCAATACAGAAAAGAAATTTGATGCCATAGTTGAGTTAATGGGTTTGGATTATTTTTCTGACGATGAGATAGAAAAAATAGCAAATAATGTCTTGTCTAAAATCCATAAAAATGGGGTATTAGTATTTGTTGATAGACATCATTATTCTTCTTTCGAAAAAAGATTAAAAGTATTAGAAAAGGGTTTTTTTGATATGGAGACTCCTACAGGTAAATTTCCTTATGCATACATGATCGCAATTAAAGAATAATATACATTTTTATTAATAACCCTGTTCGGATTCGTATTCCTTTGTGCTTGGGTGTGTCGTAACCCTGCAACTTATTGTTAAAAATCTGTTTTTCTTCGACGATAGTACGTCGTTCTCGGATTTGGGCAGGGCTATTGCTGTCTGGGTGATCCTGCAGGGTCGATTTCCACTGCGGGACACTTCCTTATTTTTCACACGATATCACACCATTCTACAGAAAACTACGAAAAAAATATAAATCGACTATTCTTCTCACGTTTTACGATTAAAACCGTTATTTTTCAATCTAAATGATGTAATTACTGTGGTTTATGAACAATTGCCAGAGCTAATATACAATAAAAGAAACAATCTCCACTCGTAATTGACAAGACCAAGGCAATAGAAATCATTGAAGAGATGAAACTTACACGTTTCCAAAAGCTTAAATGAAATAATGAAAAGGTATTTTCGATACTATGCGAAAGAAATAAAACGAATGACGTGATAAAGAACAAACCAATACACATATTGATTGCTATATTCTCTACTTTAGTGACAACACTCATTCAGATTCTGATTTCGTTATTGCAAAAAATATTTCTAGGAATTATTGACATAGTACTATTATTTTTGTTTTTTTGGAAAATATTGCATTATCCCATAGCAAAAACTATTATTATAGTAATACTGATAGAAACCGTATTAATTTTGCTAAGCAACATTAAATTATATATAGAAAGTATCCAAACTGAATATTTTTCTGTGCTAGATGGTTTCAGATTTCAACAAATAATAACACAGAATTCTAAAGATAAGGAAAGACCGCATACGTCACCAAGAATCACCATAAATAAAGAACAATATATTGTTATAGAGTATGGAGATTATATTAATCCTAATAGAAGTGAAAATGTTACAGGATTTTTGATTTTGGATCATAAAACAGGTAGAATCATAAGAAATGAAAATGAATTAAAGGATGTTATAAAAGTTTACAAATGTTGGAGGTACATCTATCTCAATCCATTATTAGGCAAAAAAATAAAACTATCACCGCAGATCATTAAAAGTATGCTTAAATTTCAAAATAATTTTGTGAGTTTGATAAATAAAAGAATATCAAATAATTACAAAGAAGTATCAACTATTGAGGATGAAGAGTTAATCAACATGTTGAAAGAACTAGATCAACAAGTAATTCTTCAATACCAGTACGTGAAGGAAAAACTAGAAAGGGAATATAAACTACTTAAGGCAATTACTATCATACATAGCAATCCATCTCTAGAATTCTATCAAGAAATAATAAATGATATTAATATAGTATCTAAAATGAGTCAAGAAGAAAACAAAATATGGCAAGAAAGACAAAAAACTTGGAGAAAATTATATAAATACGAAAAAATAAAAATAGAAAAATTACCAGAACCGAACTATAAATCAATAAGTTTAGGAATAATTGGAGATTTAATAAACTATTTCTTATTTAAAAAAGAAGAATACCCTATAAGTAAAGATACCATGATAGAACTAACAATGGAAGGAAGTAAAAAAACAAAAAAAGAATTAATGAAATTATTAAACAAATATGTGACATATCATTTTTTTGGCATAAAGGCTATTGAAAAAAATATTGAATTAAATAACGAACTTAAAAAAATAAGAGACACATATAACCAAATCTGGAGTTATAATGATATATCAAATGTGCGAAATTAATAAGATATATCTAATTATAGTGTATTATTTTACAAAAGAGCATAAATTCTAGTCCAGTATTAACTCCGATGTTACTAAAGTAAGTTCCAAAGTTAGCCAATCCCTCCATACAAATTTATCGACTAGAACCACAACCTTTTAAGTTTTCATTCTAGAGATCTGACACTATTAAGCACAATGAAGTCAAAAAAATTTGGATATTAATGAATTTATATTTTAATATTCTGGAATAAAACTTGGACAGGACTATTACTACTTGTGTGATCCTGTGGCTTCGATTTTTCTACCAAGACTGTGGTGCAGATAATAATGTATAAATCCAGTATATAATTAATGACAGTATTATGGTTGTTAATAACAATCCTAGCCACCAATTAAATATTTTTTTGTACATCTCATTTCTATCCTCAATATCATATGTAGTTCGGTGTGTTTCTTCAAGTTTGTTTGAGGCTAAATCGTGTAATGTCCAACATGCTAGCGATATAAATAATATTATTAAACTATCAACCAAGAATATGGTTTTGTTATACCCTATTATTTTTCCTGTTATAGCTAGAAGAAATATAATGAATGATAAACCTGTTGTGGCAGTGTATGCTGTTTTATAGCTAACGTTCATATTGTGTATAGCAAGAGGTATTTTATAAAGGTATATTTTTTAGGTAGTCTTTTTATATTTCTTTTTGGTAATACGTTTTCCGAGTTTTCTATATTAATGCTGGTAACCTTTATTTTTTTATGGAGTTGAATAAGATTGCTTGTATGGATTGTCTTGAGTATTTGGGGCAGATTCCTGACAATTTTGTCGACCTTGTGGTGACAGATCCCCCGTATAATGTTTCTCAAAAAAATAATTTAAAATTTGGAGGGAGAGTTATTATTAAGAATTTTGGTGATTGGGATTTTGGCTTTGATCCTGTGCCTGTTTTAGCCGAATTACGCCGAATTCTCAAACCAAATGGGCAAATATACGTCTTCTGCGGAACCGAGCAAATTCCAATTTATATACGAGAATTTATAGAAAACTGGTTCTTCAGAAATCTACTTGTTTGGTATAAAACTAATCCTCCGCCAAGAATGAGCAAAACAAACTACCTTTTTGCAAACGAATATATAATCTACGCTATAAAAGAAAAGGGAAAGCCTTCTTTATCCACATTTAATTTTTCCTCCCAGTCAACAATGCACAACACCTTCATATCGGGAGCACTACAAGGAAAAGAACGATTAAAGGGTAAAAATGGCATGGCAATACATCCAACACAAAAACCATTGGCTATTCTAAAAAAGTTAATTGAAGTATCAAGCAATCCTGGAGATATAATCCTTGATCCATTTATGGGAATAGGATCAACAGCAGTAGCATGCAAAGAACTAAAAAGAAAATTCATAGGATGCGAATTAAATCCTAAATATGTGGCATGGGCAAACAGCAGATTAAATACTAGAAATAATTAGATTTTCTTTATTCACCACTGGACATTTAAGCACAAGATTTATAAAATCTACAAATATTTACAAATAATCGTATTTGTGGGGTGTAAATCATGGGCGATAGCAAAAGAAAAAATGTCACCATACACATAGATTCTGACTTGTATGAACTATACTCAGATTATTGCAAAAAAGAAGGACTTGTTTTGTCAAGACAAATAGAAAAATTTATTGAAAAAGAATTGAAAAAAAATGAATAAAACCGATCTGGTGAGAGCCCTGAATGGCATCTTAGAAACGGAAAAGATATCTGATTTAGACTTGTCTAATCTAAACGGTGAAAAAGATTTTTTGAGCGAAATTTATGAAAAATCACTAGATAAAACACAACGAAAAAAATTCGCTCAGTTCTTTACCCATAAAGAGTTAGTAACTTTTATTATAAAAAATATTCCTATGGAAAGAGATAGCTTTGTTCTTGATCCAGCTTGCGGTGCAGGTGCCTTTTTGATAGAAGCATACAACACAGGACATAACTTTGATAATATTTATGGTGTCGATATCGATTCAACAGTTCTAGATCTTGCTGCTTTAAATCTAGAACACGCATGTGGTAAGAAATCCAATAACTTAACTCATGCAAACACATTAAAGGACTGTAATTTATCTCTATTTCCTAAAGTCTTGACGAATGGCGGTTTTGATGTGATTATTGGAAATCCGCCTTTTCAGAACCTTAAAAAAAATATTGATTATTTTGAAGACGAATCTATTTATGGGGATGTGCTCTCAGGAATTGCTAACTCAGCAGCTTTGATGATAGCCAAGGGTTACGAACTGCTAAAAGAGGGGGGATATTTAGGCTTCGTATTACCAAAAAATATTGTAAGAGTTGATTCTTTTTTATCTTTGAGAAAATTTCTCATTAATAATACTAGAATAACTCACATATTCGATTTGGATCATTATTTCAAAGATGTGAGATGTGATCAAATTATAATTATATTTCAAAAAATGAAAATGAGTAAAGAGGAATTAAGCAATAATAAAATAGAAATACTCATCCATAAAAAGAAGGGCGATTTTGATAAACCGTATAAATATTATATGTCACAAGATAAATTTTTAGACTATAAATTCTTTCCAATTTTTTATCACGAATCTATTTTTCCGTTAGCTCAAAAATTCTTAGATTATAAAGAAACAGTAGAATCTACTTCGGACGATATTTTCAGGGGTTTAGGGGTATCATCCAGTGAGACTCAAAAACAGCGTACAGAAAAGTCATTTGTGGTTTATAGAGGTGATTGTATACAACGATTTGGTATTAAGTATGAATTGTACTTACCAATGGACAATTTGAAAGATAATCAGCTAACACGATTAGACAGGCTAAACAGAGATAAGATAATATTACAGAATTTGTGCTCAAAGGAAGGCGGAATATTTGCTACCTTAGCAAAGAAAGACGAATTGACACTAGACACAGTCACTAATATTACTTCATCAACCGTTGATAATAGATATTTATTGGCAGTTCTAAATTCTAGAATTACAAATTTTTTCATGATTTTTGTAACATTTCTAAATTCTAATTTTACAATGCACACCGACAGGGAATATATAGGAAAAATCCCTATTGTTGTACCAGAATTAGACAAACAAAAAGCGGTAATTAAGATAGTCAATAATTTGCTTAGTTTAGAAGATAAATACTCCGCACAGTTTTTTTTAGAATATGAAGAATTAAATACTCTATTGTATGATATTTATAAATTATCTGAATCAGAAAGAAATATAATAAATAACCTTCTTAAAGAAGTGATGAGTGGGAGGCAAAATGGCAGAAAAAATGAATAATCTTACGGGAAAGGAGTGGCTTCAATTTTCGTTTACTATATGGCGAGATTGAAGAAAAAAGGAATGAGGAGTTATCTTGCTCATAGAAATAATAAATAACAATTGAATATATTTTTGGAGGAATAGGAAATGTCAAAGATATTGGATTCAATATGTGTCTATGCTGAAAAGAATGCTCACAAATTAGGGTTGTATTCAATAACAGCATTAGTTGTAGGGTTAGGCATGTTTGTAGGTGGCGAAATAGCATATAACAATATCCGTTACCCTAAAACAGAATATTCTGAAAAGATGAAAGAACTTAATGATTCAATCAAATATAATTTGCCAAGTCTTGAAGAAGTCTTAAGAAATGATTCATTGCTATTGTATTATACTAATACCATTAAAGAACTTGACAGTCTTAAATATTTAGATAGGGTTGAGCATGATAAACTGACAGATGGTTATCAAAATTCATTGGAATACATATTTTCAGACTATGCTTCAAGTATCGGAATATCTATAGTATTACTTGATGTTCTTTTTAATATCGGCATGATAGCTTTAGGCCCATATAACATGCGTCGAAAGAATGAATCTAAACAAAATAACTGAACCTTTTCTCATAGTTCTTGTGATCTAGATATTCGATGATTACCGCAATAATTGTTATCTTATTTAGAGACTGTATACTGTAGAGAAGCCTCCAACCGTTTGGAAGGTTGTATTTCCAGAGATTGTTGATCTTATAGTTCTTTGAATATGCTTTTGGTATAAGTTTTTTAGGTATTTGTATGCCACAATACACATTAGATTTAATGTTCACCAATGCTTTTTCTATATTATTGCCTAATTCCCTTTCTTCATATCTCCCTCTAAAGAGCTTGTTATATCTCAGCTTCGCCTTTTCATCCCTGAATTTGATTTCCTTGGCTTCCATGATAAATCCTTCCTTCTTAAGTAATATCTTGCTAACTCTGGATTGTATATCCATCCTATTACTCCTTTCCTATCTACAGCTATCATGTTCTCATGTAGGAGATAGTCTATTGTCAGGCAATATGTCTGCCACATGACTTTTCTTGGTAGTTTTAGCCATAGTTGTCTTCTATTAAATTCACCGGAAAATTTCCTTATGGTGCCCTTTACCATGATGTAAGTTTCTAATGTAGGCATTCTTGCATAATTTATTTTATTAATAAATGGTTTAGCGCTCATACTTATATTGTATATCAATTGATATATAAAGTTTTTGGCTTTGGAGATAAACATACAGGAAGTAAATATGCTTTTCTTTATATGCGTTTCTCAAGAAAAATCGTAAATTTTTCGAAGGATCCGAAAAAAAATGTCAAGAACCACCGGTCAAATGCACAAAATCACAGATTTTGGCACGCTGAAAATGTCTTCATTTTCATCGGACCGGTGGCATGATTGCTAGCAATCATGCTTGTTCTTGATCACGATCAGAAATACCAGTCCATGTATATCAGAAGGATAAGCATGGCTTTTCCACTCATCATAGATGAGTGGTATTTCTGACGTATAAAAAATTTACAACAGCGGATTCTGTCCTCCGTATAATGCTGAGAACTTTCCGTTCTTGAATTCAAGACTAAAAACATCTGTATTTACTGATGTTGATCTCATCTTCACAATACTTATCTCTCTAACAACTGCTCTCCTGAATTGTGATAATCTTATGTAGATTATTCCGTCAGAGAGATAATCCTCAACTCCGTATTCAGAATATTTGCTTCCATCTAATGGCATTTCAGAAACAAGATACGAAGTAATATTCAGATCTCTTAAGAATTCAAAGATAAAGAATAATTCAATCCTCGGATTCTCGAATTTTCCTAGAACGTATAATGCTGACAATGAATCTAAAACAAACATATCGAGTCCTAGATCTGATTTTATCTTCTTCACAAGATTCTTGATAACATTCACCCATCCTGCATTGGCTGTTGTGTTTATCTTTGTATCCTTAATCTCTTTTCTTATGCAGCCTAAATCTCCAAATATTATTGTGCCTTTTTTCGATTCTTTAAGTTGTGATAACTGAGAGTTTATATTAGATAAATCATTTATCAAAAGAATGTTGATCTTGCTTAAGTCATAGCCCATATTTATTATGTGATTGAGCAAGCTTACATATGATTGCTCTAATGATATGTATAACGCGATTTTTCCTTTATTGACACATTCATTGTATACCGAGTTAAAGCATACTGAAGATTTCATTGTTCCTGCAGTTCCGCATATTAATACTACATAACTCTCCGGGATACCTCCTTCTATATTTTCATCTAATCCCTGAATATGCAAAGGAACTCTTTTAAGTTCATTTCTTTTTGTAATAATCTTCTCCATTTTATTCACCTTTTTTATGCACCAGATTATTAACCCTTCCAGAGTCTGTATTAACTATGATGCTTTTGTTTTCTTCAACAACAGCACATCCAACAATCACACCTTCTGTCTGGTATTGCCAGATCTTTTTCCCCAGAGTCTTGCCAGGTTGTTTTGTTATAGCATCCCCTGATTGGCCTGTCTGGGAGACAATTCCTGATATGCCTGGAACATAATCAAGCATATAGCTTCCCTCTGAATCAAGTATATAGATATTACGATCATAGCTTCCTGCAATGATCTCCTGTTTTCCATCATTATCGATATCAGCAATTATTGGACTTGCAACAACCCAAAAATCTGTCTCATAACTCCATAGCTTCTTTCCTGAAAAATCCAATGCATAAATATTATTATCGCACGATCCAAATATTATCTCTTTTTTGCCATCATTATTAATATCTGCTATTGAAACCTTTGAGCAGATAGCTCCATCTGTCTCGTATTTCCATAATTCCTCTCCTTTTTCATTCAAGCAATAAAGATTTCCATCTGAGGATCCGATAAGAATGACAGGATTATTGCCAGAAATTAGGGATTCTGCTATAGGCTGTGCAAGTATCTTGCCTTTTGTCTGGAACTTCCACATAACATTGCCTTTTATTGACAATGCATATATCATTCCTGAATTTGTTCCAAAAACAATCAATGGCTCTTTAAAATTGAGAAATGCTGGGCAGCTCTCTATTCCAGAATCAGCTTCGAACTGCCAAAAGACCTTGCCTTTTGAGTTCAAGAAATAGAGGTTTTTGTCAGATGATCCGAAAAATATGCCTGATTCCTTATTATTGAATCTTTGAATTACAGGAGAACCTCTTATTGGGCCATTAGCTTGGAATGTCCAGAGCATTTTTCCATTATTCTGCAATACATATAATTTTCCTGCCTCTGTCCCGAATACAATCTCTTTTTTATTATCCCAATTCAGATCTGATATGTTTGGAGTGCTATGAATGCTGTCTGAGGTGTCAGCATCTAAAAACATCAGTTCAACTTCACTATGGCTCTCTTGTGCAGAAAAGACCCATTTCATGTTTCCATTAATATCAATGCTTACTAGCTTGCCATCCTTTGTACCAAAGACTATCTCTTTATTGCCATCATCATCAATATCCTCGACAATAGGGCTTGACAAAAGCAATGATCCAGAATCATACTTCCAATTTTCCTCTATTCTGCCTGATTTCCTGCCAAGCATGTTCTTAAAAGCAAAAGTTATATTCATGATAAAAAACCTGATTGCGTTATATTTAAATCTTTTGAAATATGCAAAGTATTTAACACGAGAAAAGCAACTATTCTTGAATGATAACGAATATTATTAGTAAGCGACCTTAGCCCAGTTCTATGTTAGCATCTCGGAAATGAGAATTAATTCTCATTATCCGCTCGATATATGCGATAAATCGCATATTCGAAGATGCTAACATAGTAGTACGTATTTTAGATCGCTTACTATAATTTGGCTTTATTCATCATACAAAAATTTAAATACAAGTATTATACTTTACTGTTAACATGGGGCTTATCGATGAAATAAAGAGGGAGCTTGCTATTAGCCATTCTATTAATGAGATCAAAAGCAATCTTGTCAAAAGAGGCTTTTTGCAGGAAGATGTAGAGAAAGCACTTTATCAAATGCTTAATATAAAAAGTGGTGTAAGATCAAAGAATGAGAATATATTGAGTATTAAGGAGCTCACTGACAGGATAGGATATGGATCTGCAAGCCAACAATTTGTCAATATTTTATTCATGCTTTCAGGGGCATCATTCTTTTTCATAGGATTATTTAATGGCATTAAGACTGTGTTAGTGACATTGCTTTCAGGTTTTCTTGAAGAATATTCAAAGGTCAAGCAAGTCAGTAAAAATCTTATTAGTACATCTGGGATTGTTTATGGATTCAGCTTCTTAGGAATGAGTATTGCTACTGTATTAAAGAGTCCAGGTTTCTTTGCTTTTTCTTTGATAGTAGGAACATTGGGAATTATAGCACATGGCGATTTATATCTTAATTACTCTAAATCATTGCTTAAGCCTGACAGAAAAACATTCCTTAAATTCATATCCTATTTCGGAATACTAATCACATCAGCAGTTCTATTGATTTCTGGTTTTATTATGCAGTCAATTCCGATTTATGGATTGAATATAATTTTTGCAGGCATGACCTTTAAGATATTCGGGCATATTTTAATATTTGAAATAACAGCAATAATGTTTATCATTTCTGGATATTTACTCTCATTTGTCCAGGATCAGTCTGAGAAGATCGCTTTTTCCTACTCTACTTTTTCAAACATATTCAAAGGCTATTTGTCTGAGAATATCGGATCCTACAGGATTTTTGCAAAAAATAACAAAGTTTACCTGCTCACTATAGCCACAATACTTACTACTATTGTTCAGATTCTTGGCAATTCTTATTACGGAATATATATTTATAATGAATACAAGAATCAATTTCTTGGCGGTTTTATGAATGTTGCACTAATTTTCGTAATAGCATTGATTGCATCACTTGTTGGCTCTATTATGACAAAGAAATTTGCCAAGTTTTTAGGTGAGGCTCCAATGCTTGTTTTCGGTACATTGCTTATTGCATTAATGCCGATAACATTGTATTTTAACCATAATCTTTATTCTATAGGACTTGGTGCAGCATTGTCTATCGTAGGAAGCACTATTGTTGGTGTTGCCCAGGGATTATTAGGAGAAAAATTAATGAATGAAAATGAGTTAAAAAGGTATTATTCAAGCCTGGGATTTGTGAGCATTATTCCTATATTGCTTCTAGTTACATTAGGCGCCTTAATAACTCAATTATTTAATCTTGAATTCTTGTTTTTAGTATTAGGAATAACATTGGCTTTGGTTGTTATGCCATTGTATTTTCTGATTGTTGTGATAGTAGATTCTGAATATAGAAAGGAAAGAAGGGTTTAATTGTAATAATTTATGTTTTTAAGTTTGTTGATTATTTCTTTTAAAGGCTTTAGGTCTGCAATTTTAAATTGTTCCTTTAAATTTTCTTTAATCTTCTGGAATTTATCTCTAAACCAGTGCTCATCAACCTTAAAATTGTGAAATAGATAATCCTGATATTGATCGATGAACATATGATATATGCGTGGAGTGTAGTGCTCAAAGAGGTCACGTTTTTTTATGGTCTTTAATCTTTCATATTGGTCTGTTATGTTAATTACTAGATACTCTAATGGATTCATAATGTCGAAAGAGCGGGTATGAATATAAATATTTCTATAAATTTATAAATATTCAGAGAATCTCCTTATCATGTACATAGCCCAGATTATCTCAGGAAAGTTCGGAGAGATCATTGCAAGACAGAAGTCTGATGCAGACATTGAGTTAGGCCAGATACTTGTTGCAGAGGATTCTGGGATAAAGTTTTTTCTTCAGGTTTATGATATTCAGTATGGATCGCAAATAAGTAAACAGAATCTTGAGCTCATATCTGGCATGAGTTTAGAGGAGAATGCTGATTTGGAATTCATGGATAAGAATCTTAGGAATTATAAGATTGCATTGCTTAAGCCTCTGATGATTTTATCTAGCTCTGGATCAAAGCTTTCAAAGTCTATGCCTTCAATGTTTTCTTTGCTTAGGGACTTAAATGATAAGGATATGGATTTTCTTTCTAAACCTAAAAATTCCCTGTTTCTTGGAAATCTTAGAAGTGGGAGCAGGATGCTTGATGCAAAAATTTATCTTGATGCAGATAATGTACTTACACATCATATATTGATTACAGGGACAACAGGTAAAGGAAAATCAGTCTTGATGAGCAATATTCTATGGGATTTATCCGGAAAAGCAGGCATGCTTGTGCTTGATCCCCATGATGAGTATTATGGAAGGAATATCATAGGATTAAAGGATCACCCAAGTGGAAAAACAGTCTACTATACATCAAGAAATCCTCCTAAAGGAGCTATCTCATTGAAGATCAATCTTAGTGTCTTAAGGCCTGTGCATTTTGGTTGTCTGGACTTCTCTGATGCTCAAGAGCAGGCAATGAATGCTTATTACAAGGAATATGGCAATAAATGGATTGAGGCAGTTATTCTTGAAAAGCCTGTTAAAGTGAATTTTATTGATGCAACAATCAATGTTTTGAAAAGAAGATTGATGTATCTTCTTGACCTAGATTTTTCTGACTCACAACTTTTCTGTAATGGGGTGTTTGATATCGCATCAGGATTATCAACTGTTAAAAGCATATGTGAAGATCTTGAAAATTCTAAGACAGTAATTATTGATACTAGCAATTTCTCTGGTCAGATAGAATTGCTTATAGGATCATTGATTGCAACTGAAGTATTTAATAAGCATAAACATTACAAGATGCAAGGCTTGTTGAATGAAAAACCAGTGATTAGCATTGTGCTTGAAGAAGCTCCAAGAGTTCTTGGCAAGGAAGTTCTTGAGAAAGGTTCAAATATTTTCTCATCAATTGCCCGTGAAGGTCGTAAGTTTAGAACAGGATTGATTGCAATAACACAGCTTCCTTCATTGATTCCTAGAGAGATTCTTGCTAATATGAATACAAAAATTATTCTTGGTACTGAGATGATGAATGAAAGACAGGCAATAATAGAGAGTGCATCACAAGATTTGAGTTCAGATTCAAGAAATATTGCTGCTCTTGACAAAGGAGAATGCATTGTTTCTAGCAATTTCGCTAAATTCGCAATTCCAGTAAAGATCCCATTGTTTAAAGATTATGTTAAAGATGTGAAAAAAGATTCATCGCCTAAGGATTTTTCCGGAGTAGGGATTATTGAAGAATAATGTTGTAATTCTAGAGTGGTTAAGAAAGAAAAAGTTTATAAACAGTGTGATATTTTTATTATTGGTGAACAATATGGTTGTACGCGCACAAAATAGGATAATAAATAATATTGATGATACTCTCGAGTATGTTGGACCTGTAAAAACAAAATTATGTGAAACATTTAGAAACAGCAAAATATGGCATGTTGAGTTGATATTTACTTATAAAAATGAACGAATTGATACTGTTACTGGTAGTACTTTCGAATCAGAGAAATTAGATGACAGAAAGGGTTTTGAAATATTAAGTGAGTTCTTAGAAGCTAATGAGTTATATTTATCCTTTCCAGCAGGAAGCATTGGCATAAATAGGAAATCAATAACTAGAAATGGAGAGACATATGTGCCTAAAAAAGAAAAAAGATTTATAGATTATTTAGAAAGTCGTATTAAATAACTTTATTAATCCATTTCTTTTTCTTTTATTATGAAGTTTGCTCATATGGCTGATGTGCATATCGGATCATGGAGAGATCCCAGGCTTAAGGAGCTCAGCATAAATTCTTTTGTTAAGGCATTGAAGATTTGCGAGCAGGAAAATGTTGATTTTATATTGATTGCAGGAGACCTATTCAATACTGCTCTTCCATCTATTGATAATTTAAAGACAGTTGTCAAAGAATTGAAAATATTAAAAGAAAAGAACATTTCAATATACATTATCCCTGGCTCTCATGATTATTCTCCTAGTGGAAAGACAATGATCGATGTTCTTGAAGAGGCTGGATTAGCAATAAATGTTGTCAAGGGAAAAGTCGAAGATAATAAATTATTTCTTAAATTTACTGTTGATGAAAAGACAAAAGCAAAAATAACAGGAATGCTAGGCAAAAAAGGGCAACTTGAAAAGAATATTTATGAAAGCCTTGATCTTGAATCATTGGAAAAAGAAAATGGCTTTAAGATTTTCATGTTTCATTCTGCAATAGCTGAGATGATGCCCAAAGAATTTGCTTTGATGGATGCAATGCCGTTAAGCATGCTTCCTAAGAATATGGATTATTATGCAGGAGGACATGTTCATATTGTTAAACAAGAATCATTTCCTAATCATAAGAATATTGTTTATCCTGGTCCATTGTTTCCTGCAAATTTTCAGGAGCTTGAAAACATTGATTCAGGATTCTATATATATGATAATGAGGTATTGAAAAGACAAGTCCTTAACATGATAAATACTTTTGTAATAGATATTGATGCAAATCATAAAACCCCTGAAGAAGTGATTGCAATGATTGACCAGAAAATATTGAAAAAAGAATTCCTAAATACAATTGTATTGATTAAAATCAAAGGCACTTTAAAGACAGGAAAAGTCTCTGATATTAATTTCAATGAGATAAGCACAAAGATATATTCACAAGGAGCATTCTATGTTATGAAGAATACTTCAAAATTATCCTCAGAAGAATTTGAAGAGATAAAGATCAATACAGAAAACATAGAAGATCTAGAAGATTCAATAATCAAAGAGCATCTACAACAAGTAAAGGTTACTGGCTTTAAAGATAAGGAATATAATATAATCAAGGATCTTATGAAGACTTTTGAATCAGAAAAGCATGAAGGCGAAAAGGTTCATGAATACGAAGACAGAATAAGAAAAGAAGCCGATAAAGTGTTAGATGTTTAGCATACATAAATTCTGAAAGAATTCCTGATCAAAATTATTATAAGTTTTAGATGTTTCCTTAATCAAAATGTCCTTGATAATTTGAGCATATTTTTTTGCAGTACCTTGCTGTGATTTGATGAATGCAAAAGCGGCATCTTGTTCTGCTTTAAATAATATAGGATCTATATCTTTGTTAAATTCATTTGTTAATTCTTTCCGATCATGAACTATTTTTAATAATCCGCTTTGTTTTAATCCTTCATATGCTTTTACATTCCAGGACCATTTTGGACCGCTAATTATACGCTTTCCATAAAATGCAGGTTCTAAAAGATTTTGACCACTGCCATCAAACGTATCACCTATGAGTGCAACATTGCATATGCTGTAGAGATCTGATAATATGCCTTCTTTAGTTATTATCCTGATATCTGTAGGTTCATGAAACTCTTTATCCATTGAATATTTAACATCCATACGTTGAAGAGTCTCAATTGTGCCTTTAACATCACATCTCGGAACAATAATCCCTATATTTTCTTTACCGATTCTTTTCTTACTTTTCTGTAAGATTTTTGCTTTTATCGTATTTCTTCCGGTTTTCTCTAAGAAAGACATATTAAGAATTTTTAATTACAATCAAAAGATTTAAATACTACTGTTAATTTTAATTTACAGTTAGTTAATTTAAATTAACTAATATGAATATTGCATTAAAAAGAATGATTGCTGTAATGATGAATCAGCATATTGTAGGACACAAACATATCCCGGAAATGCTCTTAATCAAATCACGAATTAAGAATTTGTCTAAGCAGCAACAGAAGGAGTTTATGGATGAATATTCAAGATTGGTCAATATGGATTATTTTTGGAGATTGAAAAAGAGAACAGGAAAAGGCACAGAATGGCACATAAGTATAAATCCTGATATGTTAGTAGATCTGAAAGAATTAATAGGTGATGAATCAACATGAAAAGCTTAAGATTTCCGCCAGGCAAATATTGCGAAATATATGGATTTACAGTAAGGAATAGGGTTGTTGAGTATTTTTTAGAGAACTTAGGAACAGAAATTGCCGTTGGTGATATGGCTAAAGAAATTGGCATAAGCAGGCCTAAAGCATATCAGATTATTGATGAATTAATGAGAAGAAATTATGTTTTGAAGGATCGAATAATAGGAAAAACACAATTATACCAATTGAATAAAGATAATCTTATAGTAAAAATATTCATGAGGAACTTTAATGAATGTCTCAACATAATTGTAGAAGAGCATTCCAAGAAGAAAACATCCAATTCATCCGCAAGAATTGCGGTGAGCGCGAAAGGGATATAGGAAAAAATATAAACTGATAAAATAGCTATTATCTCATGTGGATTACTAAGCTTAAATTAAGACATGAAGATTGTCCTATTGTTACTAGATGTCAAAAATTCCATCTTATTGTTTATTCTTATCCTAGCACTTGGTATGAAGAGAAGAAAAAGAAATTTGCAACAACAAGAATGTATGATCTTGGATCAGGAGAAGAATGGTCAAGGGACTGGTTAAACTTGACACGAGTGGGATCCATAATAGAAACAGAGGGAATTGAAGGATATAAAAAAATGATCAATACAGGAACATGGCCTGTCTAAGGCGTAGTCCTCAGCATCGTCCTCGGGAACGGTATTGCATCCTTGATGTTCTCTAGCTTGCATATCCATGATATCAATCTCTCAACTCCCATCCCAAATCCTCCATGCGGTACTGATCCATATTTTCTTGTATCAAGATAGAATTCATAATTCTTAGGATCTTCACCCATATCTTCTAGTCTCTTCTTTATCTTTTCTAGATCAGATTCTCTTTCTGATCCTCCGATTATTTCTCCGTAACATTCAGGGGCAATGAAGTCACATCCATGGACTACATCTGGATTGTCATCGTCTTCTTTCATATAGAATGCCTTAACTATTTTAGGATAATTGCTCACAATCAAGAACTGGTTATGTAGCTTAGATAATTCATCCTCTTCAATAGTTCTCAAGTCTTTTCCCCATTCAATGTTGATATTGCATTTCTCTTTTAATTCTTTTAATGCATCAGTATATGTCATTCTTATGAATGGCTTGTCAAGAACATCATAAAGTATTTTTACATCTCTTCCTAATATTTTTAGCTCATTTTGATTTTGCTCAAGAACTTTCTTAAGAACATGTTTTATACATGCTTCTCCATAATCTTGAATATCTTTGAATGTTGCCCATGCAACTTCCATCTCTGCATGCCAGTATTCAGTCAAATGTCTTGATGTCTTGCTTTTTTCTGCTCTGAAACTAGGAGCTATTGTATATATTTTTTCCATTGAAAATATTGCAGGCTCTGCATAAAGCTGCCATGTTTGAGCCAAGAAAACTGGTTTACCAAAATAATTTACACTAAAAAGAGTTGATCCACCTTCTGCCTGTGTCGCCTGGAGTATTGGGCTTTGATATTCATAGAATCCTTCTTTTCTGAAATATTCATCAATTGCTCCAAACACTGTTGATCTTATTTTCAGTATTGAAGTCATGTACCTTGATCTAAGCCATAAATGCTTTAAATCAGCTAGCAATTCTGTTGATTGGTCTTTTTGAATAGGCCAACCTATGCTTTCCCCGATTAATTTTATCTCCTTGACTTTTACTTCAAATCCTGTAGGTGCCCTTTTATCCTCAACTATCTCTCCTGATAATTCAAATGATGCTTCTATATCGATCTTCAATGCATCATTCCATGATTCTTCTGAAACATGCTCTTTTTCAACAACACATTGAATGATCTCAGTTGCATCTCTCAATACTATGAACCTTAATGCATTGCTTCCTCTAGACCTATAGCACCATCCTCTTAAATGGACTATTCCAGAGCCTTTTTCCATTGCTTTTTTAATTGATATGAAATGAGTCATTATAATCACTGATTCCTTATATTTGAATCTGGCAGTATTTTAAAATGTTTTGTTGTCTAGAGCCCATAATTTCTTCATGCCTTTTTCATGCACACTGCTTACTGCCCTGCCTGATGGATCATCCATTTTTGCAAATTCCTGGCTCCATCTAAATGCTGTTGGTGTTGAGCAGGCTATTGAAGGCCCTACAGGCACTGTCTCTGCAGCAGCAGGACTCTTGAACAATTCATCAAACAATGTCCTATAATAATACTGCTCCTTAGATGTTGGAGTCTGCTTAGGAAATCTTTTTGCGGCATCTTTCATCATCTCATCACTGATATGTTCTTCAGCAAACTTTTTCAGGTAATCTATCCATCCATAACCTACTCCGTCTGAAAATTGTTCTTTCTGCCTCCATAATACTTCTTTAGGAAGCAAGTCTTTGAATGCGTCTCTCAATATCTTTTTCTCAATAATTTTTCCAGGGCACATTTTATCTTGAGAATCTATGTTCATTGCATATTCCAGAAAATCCTTGTCCAGGAATGGGACTCTTGTCTCTAATCCCCATGCAGCTGTTGCTTTGTTTGCCCTAAGGCAATCATATTTGCTTAATGCAAAAAGTTTTCTCACAGTTTCTTCATGGAATTCCCTGGCATCAGGAGCCATATGGAAATATAAGTATCCTCCAAATACTTCATCAGCACCTTCTCCTGACAACACCATCTTAATTCCCATAGATTTTATTTTTCTTGCCATCAGATACATTGGTGTTGCTGCACGAATAGTTGTTGTATCGAATGTCTCAAGATGATATATGACATCGCGTATGGCATCAAATCCTTCTTCTATTGTGAAGACTATTTCATGGTGCACTGTTCCTATATGTTTTGCAACTATTCTTGCAAATTTCATGTCAGGAGAATCCTTCAATCCTACTGCAAAAGAATGCAGCCTTGGCCACCATGCCTCTTCTTTTTCTCCTGATTCTATTCTTTTCTTTCTATGTTTTGCTGCTATTGCTGCAATAAGCGATGAATCCAATCCTCCTGATATTAGTACGCCATATGGGACATCTGACATCATCTGTCTTGTCACAGCTTTCTCCAGTTCTGCACGCAAAACTTTAAGCGAGACTTTTTTTGTTGGCAAAGTTCTAGCCCATTTTGGATCATACCATCTCATGAACTTCTTATCTGAATTTAGATAATAATGTCCTGGTGGAAATTCCTTTATTTCATCACAATATTTGTCTAATGCTTTCATCTCACTCGCAAAATATATTGATCCTTCTTTGTCCCAGCCGACATATAATGGCTCTATGCCCATATGGTCTCTTGCAGCAAAATAAGTCTTTTTTCTTTTGTCATATATCACAAATGCAAATATTCCATCCATCATGTCGAGGAATTTTGGTCCATACTCATCATATAAGTAAAGTATAACTTCACAATCAGATGCAGTTTGCCAATCATGTTTTTTCTTTAGCTTTTTTCTAAGTTCTTTATGAGTATAAATCTCTCCGTTTACTGCAAGAACACTTCCTGTTGTTGTGTCAATCAATGGTTGTGCACCATGCTCTACATCAACTATTGATAATCTTTCATGAGCAAGTATTGCGGCATCATCTGCATATATTCCGCTCCAGTCTGGTCCTCTATGCCGTATCTTTCTTGCCATGTCCATAGCTCTGGCTCTTGTTTCCTTGGATCTATTTTTGAATTCAAATATTCCTATTATGCCACACATTTTGTTGTCCTCCAATATTCAAAGCGACCCTGGAGAGATTCGACCTCTCGACCTTCTGATTGCTGCATAGATGAATAACAGTCAGACGCTCTAACCTCTAAGCTACAGGGTCATGGTATATTTAAGAATTTAACTAATGTTATACGAAAGTGTTTTAGAATAATTATAAGATGAGAACTAATCTTAACTAACTGTATGTAGATTCCGTAAATCAAGCATTTTTGCTGTTGTCATGTTTATCAACCCTGTTATTCTAATATATAGTACAACTCCTATCTTTATATATTTATTTCCTAAAATAAGGTAGAAAATGATATAAGATAGTAAAATTTATATAGAAAATAGGACAAGTGTTCCATTATGGGTCAAGAAATAGATGAAAAAGATAAGAAGATCATTGAAGTGCTTAAGAATCATGCAGAGTTTACAACAAGACAGATAGCTAAAAAGACATTGCTTCCGATAACCACTGTCCATAATAGAATAAGAAAACTCAGAAAAGAGGGCATCATAAGAAAATATACTGTAAAGCTTGATAATTCTAAATTAGGAAAGAATTTTGTATCATACATATTAGTGTCAGTAAATCTTGCTATACTTAAACAGAAACATAAGACACAACATGATCTGGCTAATGAATTAAAGAAGTTCTATTTTGTAGAAAGAGCAGACATCGTAACAGGCGGTACAGATATGGTTGTAATTATGAGAGTCAAGGATATAGAAGAATTTGATAATTGTTTATTGAATAAATTACAACTCGTAGAAGGTATAGATAAGACGCAGACACTGATAGTAATACATAGTAAATAAGAAAGAAAAAAATAAATTATTTCTTCTTTTTCTTAGCTTTCTTTGCTGGCTTTGGCAATGGTTTAGTTGTAGCGCATGTGCTGCATTTGAATAATGCATACAGTCCGCACCATCCAAGCAATCCTGTTAGTAGCGCAATTGCTGCTAATATGAACCACAATACTGCATAGGTAGGATAGACAAATCCAAGGATAATGAATATAATTGCTAAAATAAATCTAATCATCCTATCAATCATTCCCACGTTTTCCTTCATAGGCATCACCCACTACTCTCTAGGAGGACAAGTTTATAAAGTTGTTTATTTTTGTTCCAAAACCGAAAAATATAAATAGTAAAGCATACTTTACGTTAAGTATGCTTTACATACATGACGGAAAATGACATTATCAAAAAATCGTTTAAAGGAATTCAGGGAAAAGAAGAAGATGACGCAGGAAGACTTAGCTTCAAAGACAGGAGTAAGTAGACAGACAATAATAAGCATCGAGTCAGGAAGATATGTTCCAAGTCTAGAATTAGCATTAAAATTCGCAACTTTGTTCAAATGCAAAGTAGAAGATTTATTCGGGTGAAAAAATGATAGGCAAACAAAAATCAGAGATTTTTTATTCCAACACAATCTCAAAAAAGGTGAGATTATGATTGGAAAACCAGAATGGTTGGCAGCCATTGCTTGTTGACTTATCATTGCCAGAATATTCTCTCGGATTAATATACAGTATAACAGGAGTTTTCACAATCATCAGTTCTATACTCTCAAAATATCTTAATATGCGAATAAAGATTTTATTGCCGATCACTATTTTTATGCAAATAATTTTGTTATGTGGCTTATTATTAGTATATCCGCCTTTCTTTTTAGGAGCTGTAATGATATTTGTTGTCTATTTCGGAATTTTAGATACAATAATAATGCCTTCGCTAATGACTTATTTTCATAAGATTGCTAAGAAAAAGATACGAGCAACACTTGTTTCTGTGAGAAGCATGATCACTTCCTTTCTTGTAGCAATACTTGCTATTTTTGCTGGTTTGATGATGGATATCATCGGCATAAAGATAACAATAGTGCTCTCAGGACTTTTTGGAATAATCGCAATATTCTTTTTCTTAAGGGTAAAAGACTAATATTTTTAAACCCTCTCCTTCTTCTCCTATCATGCCGTTCAAGATTATCAAGAAGGATAAGAACTCTAGAGCAAGAGTTGGTATATTAACGACTAGGCATGGGTATGTTGATACGCCGTACTTCGTTGTTGTTGCAACAAAAGCAAGCGGAAAGGTCATAGGCCCGGATGATTATGAAACTGTTGCAGATGGACTGATATGCAATGCATTAGTTCTAAGCTTGAGACCGGGTATTGATGTCATTAAGAGTTTCGGGACTGTGCATGATTTTATGAATTTCCACAATACGATATTCACTGATTGTGGCGGCTTTCAGATGCTGCGTGATAGTTTCATGGACGGAACTTCTAAGAAAGGCATCAATTTCAAGAATCCTTTCAATGGACAAAAATTCATGATAACACCTGAAAAGATAATGCATATTGAGGAGCAGATTGGTGCAGATGCCGTGATGATGCTTGATGATGTTGCGCCATATGGTGCTTCAAGAGAAAAAGTAGAGGAAAGTTTAGAGAATACTCATCGATGGGCTGTAGAATCAAAAAAATACCATAAGGACAGCAAGCAGATGCTATATGGCATAGTTCAAGGAGGATTCTTCCCTGATCTAAGAGAGAAATCTGCAAGGTTCATCAATTCAGTAGATTTTGATGGATTAGCTATCGGTGGCGTTGCTATCGGAGAGACTCGCGAGGAGATGTATATTGCAGTAAATTCTGCAATGCCGTTTCTTGATGAGAATAAGCCTAAGCACATGCTTGGTGTAGGGAACCCTGATGATATTGTTGAATGCGTTTCCTTAGGAGCAGATAGTTTTGATTCTGTTTTTCCGACACAGAATGCGAGGCATGGAACATTATTCACATTCAATGGAAAAATCGATATTCTGAAAGCTGTTTATGCTCATGATAAGACTCCTATTGAAAAGAATTGCAAATGCTTGACATGCAAGAATTATTCTAAAGCATACATAAGACATTTATTGAAAATAAATGAGCCAAATGGAAAAAGATATGCATCAATCCATAATCTGTATTTCATGAAGGAATTAATGTCGCGGATCAGGAAAAACATAAGAGCAGGAACATTTGATAAGTTCAAGAATGAAATAATCTCCAAATACAGGAAGAACAATAATGTTGGAATGAATGTTAAATAGTGAGAATCTGGGCGGGGCTATCCGTAACGATATCATGAAAACCCATTTGTTTTCAGGATGCTGAAAAGCAAAACTTTTCGAGCATATCAATCAAGAATTATCTAAATCCTTCTGAGACTATCTTTGGTCATTTTTTAGAAAGTCTTTCTCTGGCTTCTTCTATTGTTATCGTGTCTTCTGAAGACATTAGGGACTGTCTTAGTTGCTCCTTTGCTGTTTGAGAATGCTTTAAATTCTTGAATCTCCATTCCTTTACTCTTCCTTTCTTGACATCATCTAAGGATTTTAGCATGCTCTCTAAGAATTCGTTTTCCTCTTCAAGTTTTACTTTATCCATTTTATTCCTCTGAAAAAATCCTGTGTTTCAATCTCAACTATTCTTCTTGCCAGAGCTTTTTTTAGGCTAATATTTCTCTTCTTTAGTTTTTCAATCTCTTCATCCGTATTGCCCGTAAATTGTATGTAAATAAATATTTTATGCTATTATGCTTTTTTTCTTAGTTTTCTTAACATGATGAACAATGTGTGTTTGTCGATCATTTATTATCTTCTTTATCTCTAACGGATTTCTTATCTTTCTATATCTTATCTCGTACCGATCTGTTCCGGCTGTGTTGATTGTTAATGTTCCTGTGTTCATGATCTTGTCCCAGAATGTCTGATGGAATGCAATGTCTGTTATGTATTTGTAGCTTGAAGATTTGAATTTCTCTGAGAATATTCCCATACTATACATTAATCTCTCATTTGTTAATGCATATCTTCTACTCCATATCCTGTATTCAAGCCTTAATAGCATTATTATTGAATAGACCAAGACCAATTTTGATATTAAGTTTACGAAATTCCAGAATATGAATAAATGTGAGCCAGGTTCGTTATAGAATGAAAATATTATTGCTAAGATTAATAATATTATGTGAATTAAGTATTGTAATAAGTATGCTAATCTTGAAGGCCTGAAGAACTTTACTATTTTCTCATCGCTATCCAAATGTTTGTTTAGATTGAACATGTTGTCACTTGCATTTATGCTTATATATATTTTTCTATAATATCATTATTTGATCTTCTTCAAGAATCCCATCAATGCGAAAGCTTCCCTTTTGGATAAGAATGATTTGCCTATGATCTTTTTCCATAATGTCCTTTGAGTGTTTTTCTTTTCTTCTGTTGTGAAATTCATTTTTTTCATTGATTCTTCTAATATCTTGTATAAATGCTCTTTTTCTTTTTCTGTTATAGGTATTATGTGGCTTGTTATGTTTTCTTTATTTTGTTGTTTAAATAACTCGTACATGATTATTGTTGCTGCATGGCTTATGTTCATTGTACCATAATCCTTGGATGTTGGGATTGTGACTGTAAAATCACAGATGCTTATCTCTTCATTGTTTAATCCAGTGCTTTCTCTTCCTATAATGATTCCTAGTTTAGATTTTTTATCAAGATCCGATAATTTTTCTGCTAATTGTTCTGGACTTATTGGACTTCTGGAAATATTGTAATCTCTTCCAAGCTTTGCTGTTGTTGCAATAAGATAATCAAAATCCTTTCTGAGTTTTTTAAGATCATACTTTCTTACTTTTACTTTTTTTACAAGATCATTAGCCCATTTGGCCCTATTCCTGAATTCCTCATTATTAAGATCAAATTTAGGGTCAATAAGCATTAATGATGCGAATTCAAAATTCTTCATTGATCTCAGAACTGCACCACTATTACCCGGATTCTCAGGAGCAATTAATATAAATGTGATCATATTACATGTATCTGGCCTATATTAATAAAGGTTGTTGCCTTGCCGTATGCTTAGAGCATTGAATTGGCAAAATATATAAAGAACGGTTAATTACTTTTTGGTAGTATTTGAGATTTGAGGGGTTATATGATAGGTAATTATAAGCTAGAAGCACAGAAGAAGCATCCTAAATATGGAAATGCAAAAA
>DUIB01000027.1 GCA_013330595.1 Candidatus Woesearchaeota archaeon
ATCTGGGCGGGACTATTTGACATTCACCCAAACCATCTCCCTAGTCCTGATTGGCTTTCTGTTTCTTTGCCAAAGTAATTCTCTATTCTTTGCTTTGTCAGCTCAATTGTTTGTTTCAAGTATGACGGGATCTTGAATTTCTCTCCTAGGCTTATTGTGGGCTCTAGATATTTTATTATTGATCCTTCTGATATTGTAAATATTAGTTTTCCATTGCATTTCAGGCATCTTCCTATTAGTGGCGGTCTTCGATATTTTTCATTGCAATTGCTGCAACGGAATTGCTGTGTTGAGAATTTCCTTAAATTTCCCTTAATATCTCTGATGAAATGTTTTTCAATGACTAGTTTTGCAACATCTCCTGAATCTACTGCCCTTATTTTTACAGCCAGATCCATCTGTCCCATTAATTTCTCCTCCATGCTAGGCAATAACTTATATTCAGAGCATAATACTCCTGCATTAAAGTCTTCTGTATCATGAGTAAAGCCCATTCCTTCATACTGTTTCACTGTACCTATGTGTTTCCCGAGCTGATCAAGCTTTATTGAGTGTGGTGGCTTGAATTCTGATGCTGCCTTATAGAGTTCAAGAGGATATCTCCATGCTATGTCAAGATCAAACACCATGTCATCTACTTCTGCAGGATTCAGTATTGTTGTAAGAACTAACGGAGCATCCATTGTTGCTCCTCTTTTGTCAGATAAATATTCTTTTGAAAAATTCAATAATCCGTCTAATAACAACAGCATGCAGCTTTCATCCCCGTCTGCATCTCTTCTCATTGCTGCATGAAACATTGGATGGGCATAAAATCCTTGTGTTCTTGAAAATCCTATGATTCTTCCCAGGATTCCTGCAGATGTGTGGGGTGCAAGGCCTATGACAAATTGTCCTATAAGTTCTTCTTTAGAGTTTAATCTATAATACGGCTTTAGACCATACATTTTTACTAGCAATTCGTCAATGAAATTCGCTGTCCTGAATAATACTTCATCAGCAGACTCATCAGGACTGTCGGGACAACAAGGAACGATAATGTCTTGGGGTTTTAGTTCAAGCACCTGGTCCTCTCTTTCTAGTGGCCTGTTTTTTGTGTCTGTAACATATCCTAGCTTCTTTAGATTTTCTATGCTTACATTTATCTCTTTTGGTTTGAAATGCGTTATGGGAACTTCAGAGACATCATATCTCACTGTCCCGTCTTTATTCACAGCAACACTGTGTTTTGCTCTAAGTATTCCTTTCATCAGGTGTTCAGGAATGTGATTGATGTTGACTGTCCCTTTTATTCCTTTAATCAAGTCAGGATATATCTTTTCTCCGAGCTTTTTTAGCATAAATGGAAATATCTCATTGATATCAATCGAATATGTCGCATAAGTGGATTTTTTATGATGCGCATTATTGCAATTGTCTGATTTGCATTCATTGCAGTATTCAAGTTTCCTTGCCTTCCTATCGCACATTTCACATACTGAAAACACTGTCCTCCTGTTGCATTTATCGCAATGAAATATGGGGAATGAGCTGGTTATTTTTCCTGCTTCCATTGAACTCTGCAATGATCTAAGCTTTCCACCCTCGGCACCTATTGGAAAAAGCATGTGTGGCTGGCCTGCAAGTTTTCTCATCTTTGCTTTTTCTGGCCTGCCCATCCTTGATCCAATAAATATTCCTAATTTGTCTCTTATTATTATAGGGCTTATCTTGTTTATTATCTGCAGCATCAATTGATCCTCTTTGCCTTCTTCAACCCTGAATTCAGCTATTGATTTTAGTATTCCTTCAACATCTTCCTTAACAAGTATGTCATGAATGTTTAGTGTTGTTAGTAATGCTTCTGCGTGGTCTTCTTCAACGACAACATACTCATTATTAACAAATAAATGAGGCACACCTAAAAGTTCCAGAGATCTTTTTGCATCATCTTTTGGAAGAATTATTTTTTCGATCTTGTTATCAGGCTTATTATCAACCCGTATTATCTTTACGGTTTCCATCCAGAATATTAGTGCCTTGAACTCATAGATGTTCAATGATCTCCAATAATAAGTATAATAAGGATGTAATGGGATGTTGAGTTTTCTTGAGAGTATTATTGCTGCTTCTGCAGAAAGCTTTGTCCTTAATGGCTTCTTGAAAATTACTTCAAGCCTCTCTTTAGGTATCCTGACAACATCTGATAATTTATCTAGATCAATATTCTTATATCTTGAACTTGTAATGTAGTTATCATCCTCTATTTCTTGTCTTGGATATTGCTGTACCGCCGCCTCTTCAAGCTCCTGAACCCATATTTCCTCGCAATATCCTGGCGGAACAAGCAAATGATTTCTGTTAAAGAAATCTCCGTAAGCAACCAACACATCCCCTAAATAAAGTATTTCTTTTACCTCTTTTTTGTATTGTTTTGCAAGAGCCTCGTTCTCTAAAAGGACAACATTTCCATTATATAACTTTACTATTGGTCCATCTATCGTATCACACACCGTTATTGCTGTTGCTTTTCCTGGTCTCTCAACCTTTAATTGCGTTGCTGTTGCAATATAATTATTCAATACAAGCATTGTTGCAGGATGTATTGACTGGGCAGAATATCCTGATACTCTTGACCTCCCATATCTTAATCTGAAAGCGCCATTCCTTAACGGATGGCCCAGAACAGGCCTTCCTGCAACCAAATCTTTTATGTAAGTGTAATCAGGGCTTATTCCTTGTTCTGACTTTTTCTTTAATGCCTTTGCAGACTTTTGGATATGAAGATATTCCTCTAAGAACATCCAATCTTCCATATCAAATTCTTTTCCCCATTTACCTAGTTGTTTCCAGAGCTTTGCTGCCTTTAATGGAATGCAATCCGTATATAACAGACAAAAACCGCTTCTGATCAAATTAGTCGGTACTCTGGGAAGATCCTTATAGTTACTCACTTCAAATCTTTCTGATGCCTCTGCACCTAACTGTACAGGCATGTGTTTCATTAAAAAATCTATTTCATCCTTGTTTGGGAAATATTGCCTCGGACTTATCTTTCCATGATAATCTTCAACCTCAGCAAAGGTTCTTTTTATCTCTAAATCTGTTGCATCGTATTTCTGGAACCCGAATTTTTTCCTGACATAATCTGCAATCAGCACACAGACACTTGCTGCTGTTCCTCCTGCATTTCTTATTGGCCCTGAAAAATTAACACAAAAATATTTTCCCTGGCTATCAAGCCTATCAACAATATCTATATGAGTAAAGCCTTCTATGGGGCTTGATACAATCCCTACTGTAACATATGCAAATCCTGTCCTGATGCCCACTTCCATCGCTTCTTTCTGATCCTTAAACTTGCAAAATTTTTCTAATGCAATCTCTTCAGCAATCTTAAAAGCGACCCTCCAGTCCAATATCCCGTACTGCTTCTCAAGTTCTGAAATCCTATCAACTGCTTTTGTATTCTGCAACTGGGGAGCAACTACTGAGATTATGCCAATCACTCTTTCAGCCATGTTTTTTGCAAGAATCACTTCTGGTGCCTCTTTTGGATCATAGCCTTTTTTTCTTGCCTCTAAAGCAACCTTATACTCTTTCTGGCAGCCTGTTTCTAGCTCTTCAAAATATTTTTCCATCTCTTTTGAGCATTCAACCATTTTCTTTTAGGAAATTCATTATTTTTATCTCTCTTGTCTGCATATCTATAATAAATGCTCTTCCGGGCTGAGGTTCAAGGCCTCTTCTTTCCTGCTCTGCAGACTTTGCAACCCAGCAAGAGGCATTTATGCATGTAATGTTTCTATAATTATTAACAGAAGCCCTGTGTATGTGTCCTGAAAACAAAAAATCAGGCACTTTATCAATGACTAAAGGATCTTTTCTTGAATCAGGAATGTATAATGTTGCAGTATGTGTAGGACTCAAATGTCTTCTCTGCAATTGATATCTCATTATCAGGTCTGCCCTTTTCTGTCCTCCTCTCTGCCTGACGTCAGGCAATGCATATGAATAATAGATAAAGCTTCCGCCATGATAAAGCTGGACATCAAATCCTTCAAAATCTTTGGAAGAAAAAATATTTATCAATGAGGGGTTGCTTACGCAAATAACATTAGGAAGCATCCATATTGGCCTGGAATATTCATCATTAAATGCGGGTTGAGGCTCTGACATTCTTCCAACATCATGATTTCCGGGACAAACAATTATCGGGATACTTTTTATTTTCTTCAAATGCTCTGCTAATGCGGCATATTGATCTTTTATATCGATTATGTTTAAGTCATATTCTTGATCGGGATAGATGCCCACACCGTCAACAAGATCCCCGACGATAAAGATATATTTTATTTTTGATGCGATCTCTTTCTGTTGTTCATTGCCCTGCTCGCCATTAATCCATTCTATTAGCTTGGTGAATTCTTTTTCAAGAAACAGCTTGTTGCCTATCTGCGGATCTGCAATCACAACAAAATATCCTGGTTCAGGACTTTTCTTTAATTCTTTTGTCAAAGGTATGTCTGGCAGTATGATGTTGTTTGCAAAGACAAGCTTATCAAAAGTTCCTGTAACGCCGATTATTTCATCTAATTGAACCTCTTGAGCTAACGCAAACAAGTCTTCTTTATTATGATTAACAAGCACTTTGACTGTTCCTGTCTGATCCTCTAAAGTTAATAAGATGTTGTTGTTTTTAGAGACTATTTTATCATAAACCAGGCCTATTAATGCAACGTTTTCTCTTTCTTTTTTCTGATTTATCCTCGCTATTGATGTTAGGCTGCTTAATTCCTGCCTTTGCCGCAATATTTTTTCTAATTCCTTGAATCTTGCATTAAAATAATTCACAAAATCATTGACTGTTCTCTTGTGGCTTTTTTCTTTATAATCAAAAAGTATCTTTATCCTGTGGTCTCTCATTAATTTTTCCTTGTAGTCATGAATATTTAATTCAGTCAATTCCTTTTCTTCAGGGATTATTTCTGGTGTTGCTCGTGCGGTTTCCTCTGGTTTATTAGTTTCTGGTTTTTTCTCTTCGGGCCTTATGTGTTGAAGTATGTATTCTTGAAATTTCCCATATAATCTGCCATCCTTGTGTTTTTCCCTCAATACAATTGCTTTTTCAAAGTCATCTACATTTATGGGGATTTTGTGCTCTGTAATGACTAACGACTCTTTATTCAAAACAGTAAAATTTGTCTTAACAGGAAAAGGCCTATCTTTAATATATTCAAGAAGATCAGGACTTAATAAGATGCCTTGATCTAAATAAAATTTTATTATTTCCCGCTCTTTCATTTTTATTGTTTAAACATTTAATAGGCTTTCAAGCAATGATTTTATCTTGATGTTTAGATTTTCATTTGTAACTATGCTTATCTCCCTTGTTCTTCCATATCTCCCTTTAGAGATGACTTTTGCATTTATTATTCCTAGAAGATCAAATTCAGATATCACGTCAGAGGCCCTTCTTTGGGTTAATGGCCTTAGATTTGTTTTTAGGCAGAGATCTTTGTATAATGTGTAGATATCTCCTGTAAACATTGGTTCCTGAGACTTATGTTTTTCTGCTATCAATAATATTGAGTATAGCACTAATTGGAATTGTCTTGGTTGTGTTGTAATAATATCAATTACCCTGTCTTTTTCTATTTTTTCTTCTGATTCATCAAGCTCCTTTAATGTTATTTTTGTCTGGCCTTTTCTTTCTGCAATCTCTACAGCGACCCTTATTAATTCTAGGGCTCTTCTGGCATCTCCGTGTTCTCTTGCCGCATATGCCGAACATTTTGCAATAACTCCTTCTTCTAGAACGCCGTCTTTGATCGCTGCAGCGCATCTGTTTTTTAATATATCTTGAATCTGCAATGCATTATATGATGGAAAAACTATCTCTTCTTCACTTAATGAGCTTTTTACTCTAGGGTCAAGATTGTCTGCAAACATCACATCATTACTTATTCCTACTATTGATACTTGAGAGTTTTTCATTTCAGTATTGATTCTTGTCAAATTATATATTACTTCATCACCTATTTTCTTAATAAGTTGATCTATTTCATCTAAAATAAGTATTATTACTTTTTTATCCTGGTTTAATGCTTTATAGAATATGTTATATACTTCATCTGTTGGTAATCCTGTTGGTGGAATGCTTTTTCCGAAACGCCTTGCTATCTCTGCAATCAACCTATATTCTGTGTCAGTAACTTTCTTGAGCTTGCAATTGATATATATAAACTTTACAGGAATGTCCTCTCTTTGAGCCATTGATGAGATTTGATGTGCTGTATGCTGTACTGTCAATGTCTTGCCTGATCCTGTCCTGCCATAAATGAATATGTTTGAAGGCTTTTCATTTCTTAAGCAAGGGGCAAGGATCTTAACTAGGGCAGAGGTTTGTTCTTCCCTATGCAATACTTCATCTGGGAAGTAAGCGCTTTGAAGAACAGCTTTGTTCTTGAATAATGATTCTTTCCTTATGAAGTTCTCTAAAAATTCTGTTATTGTCATTTCAAATCCTCCGCTCAACATTTCCAGAAGAAACAAGGGTTATTTAAATATTTCTGATATGTGAAATATATAAACTAAGATTGGTTTTGCGATAGTTAGGATTATAATATTGATTATAGAGAAGCTATGCCTCCCCCTGATTTCTTATGGAGGTTATGGAAATTTGAGTAATCTTGTTCGGTTTTGGTAATGTGTTTTTGTTTATTAGTAATGTGCTTTTATTTGTCTGTCTACGTTCATTATTATTCTCATCAGGTGTTTTGTGCTTAAATTAAGATCAAACATACTTTCTGACATCTACTTTGACATCTATTTTTAATTCTCCTTATTATATTATATATAAATAAATATACTTATTATATTATATATATTATATAATTATTTTCAATATAGTAAATAAATAAATGAAAAAGAAAGGGAATAAGGAAGAAAGAATGAAAAACAAAGAAAAGAATATAAAATCAAGCACAAAACCAGATTATATCTAAATACAAAACAAGCCAAAACAACTCAAAAATGACCTTCTATGCGAAATCACGGTGTCTGTATATAACCAATAAACCAACATATTGGGTGTTCACAAAATCACAAACTATTGGGTGTTCACAAAATCACAAACTTTATACGTCAGAAATACCACTCATTTATGATGAGTGGATAAGCAAGACTTATCCTTGTATTATATCATAGATTAGTGTTTCTGATCGTGATCAAGAAC
>DUIB01000039.1 GCA_013330595.1 Candidatus Woesearchaeota archaeon
AGTGGTATTTCTGACGTATAAATATTTCTATTGTAAGACACCAAATAAATCTAAAAAAAAGAGAATCCTTCACTTCTCAATAGTTTCCATCTGTCACCGAGGGGTTGTTTTTGTATACTGATTAACCGAGTATAGGCATTATGGACGCTCTAAAGCCAGATTTTGTGCTTCCAATGGAAGTCATGGTTTGTCCCCCCCAGAGAACAATAGACCTTTATTTCGTTTGGAAATTTTCGGCACAGAGTGTGCTTATTCCGAAAAATCAATAATAGCATTTATAAAGGAATTAATATTTCCCTTTATAAACCAGTTTGTCAAAAACCGAAGTCATTGCTTATAAAGCACGGTTTTTGATCATGCTCAAAAATTGTCCAATACAATTTTTGACATATAAATTACTTAGAAGGTTTGGAGGATAAAATGCCAAAGAAAACAGCAAAGAAATCAAAGAGTGTAACTCAAGAAACAGGTAAAGACCTGCAAATAGTTAACATTGTAGTTAGCTCATCTTTAGAGCATAGCATTCCATTAGAAAAAATGGCTGCAACATTAAGCAATACAGAATATAATCCAGAACAATTTCCAGGATTAGTTATAAGGATAAAGGATCCAAAGACTTCCGCATTAATATTCAGCTCAGGAAAAATAGTATGCACAGGAGCAAGAAGCATCCAAAAAGTTGAAGAGTCAATACAGAAGATAATTGAGAGCCTGCAAAAGATTGGAATAAAGATTACAATAAAGCCAAAGATAACAATCCAGAACATGGTTGCAGCAGGATCAATCGGCATGGACTTGAATCTTAATAGTCTAGCAATGAAGCTTCCTAATACAGAATATGAGCCAGAACAATTTCCGGGGCTTGTTTACAAGTTGATTGAAGCAAAAGCAACTTTCTTGCTGTTCAGCAATGGAAAAGTTGTTTGTACTGGAACAAAATCAGAAGCAGAAGCGAGAGCAGCTCTTGATAAACTTGTTGTAATACTTAAAAAATTACAATAACAAAAACCGCGTTAGTGTGGTTTTTTAAATTGAAAATTTTGATATGAATTTTCAATAACACTTTGGGGGGAGGAGAAGAGAAATTCAAAAGTATGATTTTACCTTTAGGTAAAATCCTTTTTTGATTCGCAAAAAAGCAATGCTTTTTGCGCACAAGAAGCAAAGCTTCTTTGTGAAAATTTTCTCAAAAGTTTAATGGAAATCACAGAACAGATCGATAAGTTTGGAGAATTCTTTGATCTAATCTATAAGGATCATTTACATCAAGCCGTATCTAGGGGCGAGAAGCATCTAAGTGTTAATTTCTCTGATATTTCTAGATTCAACATTGATCTTGCCCAGGATATTATTGAGAACCCTGAAGATACAATAAGGGCCGCTGAGATTGCATTAGAAAAATTTGACATAAAAGATTTCAGGATAAGGATAAGGAATCTTCCTAAGACTCAGCAAATCATGATCAGAGACATTAGAAGTTCTCATCTAAATAATTTTATTCAAGTTATTGGAATAATCAGACAGAAGTCAGATGTCAGGCCTCAAGTCACATCAGCAAGATTTGAATGTCCGAGTTGTGGAAATACATTGACTGTTCTTCAATTAGATACAAAATTCAGGGAGCCTACAAAATGTGCCTGTGGAAGAAAAGGCAAGTTTAAATTATTAAGCAAAGAGATGATTGATGCTCAAAAGATTGTTTTAGAAGAATCTCCTGAAGAGCTTGAAGGTTCTGAACAGCCAAAGAGACTGGATATTTTCTTGAAAGCAGATCTTGTAAGTCCTATGTCTGAAAAAAAGACCAATCCTGGGTCAAAAAATATTGTTACAGGGATACTTAAAGAAGTTCCAATAATTGCCAGGGATGGTGGAAAATTAACAAGATTTGACTTAATGCTTGAAGCAAACCATGTTGAATCTGTTGCAGAGGACTTCTCAGAACTTGATATAAATCAGGAAGAGATTAAAGAGATAAAAGAATTATCAGAAGACCCTAAACTATACAAGAAACTTGTGAATTCTATTGCTCCATCTATTTATGGACATGAAAAAGTCAAAGAAGCATTATTATTGCAATTATTCGGCGGAGTAAGAAAAAGAAAAGATGATGGATCAATAACAAGAGGAGATGTGCATGTATTGTTAATTGGCGATCCTGGATGTATTGCGGGAGATTCTCGAGTCGCTCTTTACTATAAAGGAATGGAAAAGATAATAAATCTCGGCAAAGAGCATCTGCAATCTATCAAAGAAATTGTCACAAAGATAAGAAAAGATTCTAAAGAAAAGGCATATGATTTTGCTACGCGTTTTCATTATTACAAGAATCAGCCCGTGTTAAAGGTTATGACAGAGACCGGAAAAGAGATTATTTGTACGTATAATCAGCCGCTTCTTACAAAGAAAGGATGGAAAAGAGCCGATGAGCTTGCAATCGAAACAGAGATCAGAGTAATGCCGACAATACCTAATAAAATAACAAAACTTGCCGATACAGGATTTATTCAAACAAAAAATTTTACAGGAAAGCCAGTAGCTATTCCTAAAGAACTCACACCAGAACTTGCAGGATTATGCGGCTATATAATTGGAGATGGAAACATTCATCCGAAAGGATACAGGACAACAATGTATATCAATGAAGAAGAATTAGATCTCATCAGCAAACTCAAATTAATGATCCAAAACACATTTAATATATCTCCTTCTATTTCTATCAAAGCAAGTTCTGGAACAAAAACCATTGATGATGGAAACGGGCTTTTAAGGCAATTTGTCTCGACACAGGACATGCATATAATAGAAATAAACAGCAGACAAGTAACAGGCGCTCTTGCGTTCCTTGCAAATAAAAGAGTTCCACAGCAGATATTCAAGAGTCCAAAAAATGTTGTGGCAAGTTTCATAAGCTGGCTTTTTGATGCAGATGGATGCGCATTCTCAAAAGGAAGAGGAAGAACATCTATACAACTAAAATCTTCAAAAATAGGATTATTAAAAGACGTTCAACTATTGCTGCTCTATTTTGGAATCCAATCTAGAATAATTGAAGACAATCTATGCATAAGAAAATCGCGTGACATGGAAATATTTGCAAAGCACATAGGATTCAATTCAGAAAAAAAGAAAAAAACACTTCAACAACTCATCAAAGATGTTTCTGATAAAAGCCACCAACAAAAAAGAAAATCTGCTCAATGGTATGAAAAGATTGCATCAATACAGCCTGCAGGATTTATGGATGTTTATGATTTTGAGGTTCCAAAAAGTCATAGCTTTATCGCAAACGGAATTGTGTGTCATAATTCTGGAAAAAGCCAGATGCTTAAAAGAGTCAGTATTGTTGCTCCTAAGTCAAGATATGTTTCCGGAAAAGGGGCGAGTGCAGCAGGATTAACGGCGACGGTTGTTAAGGATGAATTCTTAAGAGGATATGCGCTAGAGGCGGGAGCATTAGTGTTGACAAATAAGGGAATATGCTGCACTACAGGAGATGCAGAATTCATTACAGAAGATCTTAAAAAAATTAAGTTCAAAGATCTCTTCAGCGGCACATCTGATTTAATATATCCTAAATTCCGCGTCTTATCATACAACGAGAATACTGGAAAGATCGAACTGTTCAAGATCAAACAAGCCTTCAAGAAAAAGAACGATAAGAGGATAATCAAGATACATACACGAACAGGAAGAGAAATAAAACTCACAGAAGACAATGAAATCCTCACAATAAAGAATTCTAAGCCTGTTTGGGTGGAGACATTGAATATAAGAACAGGAGAATATGTTGCTGTCCCAAAAATCATTCCGGGAGCAGGAAAGGACTTTAATAATGCTAATTTTGCATATGTCTGCGGACTTATTGCAACAGATGGACATATAAAGATTAATAATAAGCATGCGCAGGTCGCTTTCTATAATTCCAATAAGAGCATAATAGAAGCATACACCAATGCATTAAACAACCTTAACATCTCGCATAATACATATGTGCAGAAATCTGGTAGAATAAGTGAATCAAATGGTCTGCAGATTGTCAGCAAAAAAGACGTTCATAATGTCTATAATTCGAAAAAGGAATTTGCATTAGCACTTATAGATTTTGGCATTCCACAAGGAGATAAGTCAACAATAACGTGTCTTAATAACAAGATACTCGGATATTCCCTTACAACACTGGCGAGTTTCATGAGGGGAGTTTTCGACGGGGATGGAAGTGTAAGGAACAATCCTTATGAAATAACCATCACAACAGGGATATATGAGAATGCAAAACTCTACCAGGAAATATTGTTGAGGTTCGGCATCGTTGCTTCTGTCAAAAAATCTATCAGAAGTTGGCACTGTGATACTAGAGGTGCTGCAGAATGCGCCAAGTTCTTCACTGTCATAGGATCTATGCACCCCGATAAAATCGACAGATTAAAATCTATAGCTGTACAGGAATATAAGGACAGGTTAGATGTTCTGCCTGAATCACAAGAATACTTCAGGACCCTTATTAGAAAATACAGAGGCAAACTTGGAAAAGACCTCTACAGATATTTCTGGAATTATTCGAAAGACAATGTTAGCCCATCTATTGCCATGCTAAAGCGATTGAACAAATTGCTTTGCGATGACGGACTTTCTAAAAAAATAGATACAGATATACTATGGGACAAAGTAGTTTCATTAGAGGAGGAAGACGAAGAATATGTGTATGACTTCACAATGGAGGGCACTAACAACTTCCTTGCCAATAGCATAATAATGCATAATTGTATTGATGAGTTGGATAAAATGACTAAGGAAGATACAAGCGCAATGCATGAAGCACTTGAACAACAAACTGTTTCAATAAATAAAGCAAACATCTCTGCAACATTGAGGGCAGAGACAACAGTATTAGCGGCTGCTAATCCTAAGTTCGGAAGATTTGATCCATATGAACTGATTCCTAAACAGATTGATCTGCCATCAACATTGATCAACAGGTTTGACCTAATATTCCCTATCAGAGATATTCCTAATAAGGCTAAGGATGAGAAGACTGCTGAATTTATTCTTCAATTGCATCAGAAATCTTCAGGAGGAGAAACAGATATTCCGACATCATTACTGAAAAAATATATCGCTTATTCCAAACAAAACATTAATCCTGCTATCACAGATTCTGCCCTGGAAGAATTAAAAGAATATTATGTCAAGATGCGTTCAACAGGCGAAGGAGAGGAAGGCTATAAGTCAATTCCTATATCAGCAAGACAGCTTGAGGCATTGATAAGGTTAAGTGAGGCAAGCGCGAGATCAAGATTAAGCGATAAGGTTACTAAGCTTGATGCAAAGAAAGCTATTGAGTTAGTGCATTTCTGCCTATCACAGATCGGTGTTGATCCGGAAACAGGAAGGATTGATATTGACAGGATCACTACCGGAATCACTGCATCGCAAAGAGGGACTATCGCAACAATCAAAGAGATCATTTACGAGCTCGAGACCCAGATAGGAAAACAGATCCCTGTTGATGATGTTGTTATGAGGGCAAAAGATAGGGGCATTGATCAGGATAGGACAGAAGAGATTCTTGATAGATTAAAAAAATCAGGAGACATATTTGCTCCTAGAAGCAATTTCATAAGCAGGATATAATGAATCAAAATGGCAGATGCAAAACCAGAAATAAAAAGACAGACAGCATTTAAGTGTTCTATTCAGGCTTTGAATAAAGGTATTTTTGTCAAAAGGCCTGGATGGGAATCAAGCTACTTGATGACAGAGTGCGGAGATTTTTCCAGAGTCAATCTTATCGCTGTTGTTGTTGATAAGGAAAATAATGTGTTGACATTAGATGATGGTACAGGAAAGATTACTGCAAGATCATTTGATAACGCACAATTAATGGATTCGATTGGTGTCGGGGACATATTGCTGATGATTGCGAGGCCGAGAGAATACAATAATCAAATATACCTAACTATTGAAATAATTAAAAAGATAGATAATAAATTATGGATAAATTACAGGAGAAAAGAGCTTGCATTAATAAAAAAGATCAGGGATGTTGTTAAAAAACCTTCTGAACCAGCCATTCAAGAGAGTACAAGCACACTTAACAGCAGAGAAAAGATCCTTAGCATAATCAAAGAGCTTGATAAAGGCGAAGGAGCAAACATTGATGATGTGATCAATTTCAGCAAAACAGGCAATGCAGAAGACATTGTCCAGGACCTGCTTCTAAGAGGAGAAATCTTTGAGATAAGGGCAGGAAAACTGAAAGTGATGTA
>DUIB01000025.1 GCA_013330595.1 Candidatus Woesearchaeota archaeon
CCTTCTCTTGCTCAGTATTGTGCAGATAAGGTTGGTCCTCAATGTATTTCTGCTCCTGAAATATGTGATAATGGTGAGGATGATGATTGTGATGGTGATACTGATTGTGAAGATCGTGTGGATTGTGGGAATGCTCCTAATTGTGTTCCTCAAGAATATTGTGGTGATATGCAATGTAATGGTGCAGAGACTTGCAGTACTTGTCCTGCTGATTGTGGTGTCTGTCCTGCTACTGGTTGTACACATTATGCTTCTCCTAATGGAGGTGGTAATGGATTATCACAATCAAGTCCGTTTAAGATTGTTGATTTTTGGAGTGTTTCTAATATCGCTGGAAAAAAATTATGTTTGCTTGATGGAACGTATACAGGTGCTGATTCTATGATTCATCCTCCTGAAGGATTGTCAGGAACTCAGGGCAATCCTATTACTGTTTCTGCGTTGCATGATGGAGAGGTATTTATTGATGGCCAAAAACAGAGGGGGCCTGTTATCTTACCTGATCATAATAATTGGTTTGTTTTAGAAGGATTTAATGCACTTAATGCTATGACAGAATGTTGTGAAATGAGTGTTGTTTATATAGCCGTTTCTAATAATGTTATTGTTCGGCGTGTTGTCGGTTGGGAAGCTAGCGATGGGAACACAATGATAATGGGATCAGCGTATTCAAAGAACATATTGTTTGAGGATGTCGCAGGATTTGGGACTGCACGAAAAATCTTAACGACAGCATATCGAGGAGATGCGAACTTCAATTCGGATGATAATGCAAATATTACTATTCGCCGAGGCTATGCTCGTCTCCAATATAATACGTGGGGAGGACAGGCAATAATGTCAATAGCATATAATACAAACGGCAATACTGTAGAGAATGTGATAGCAACCTCTCAAGGTCATTTTGAAGATCAATCGCATGTCGGTTCTACTGATAATTGGGGCATTGAAGATGATAGGCCATATGATGAGCGTAATCAGTTATTGGGAAGCATTGTCTATCATACTGAATATCAGACCATGACAGGTTCGAATACAGAAACCCTGCTAAGTGCACGAGGTGCAAATTCGCAATATCGAGATGTACTTGTTGCTGTTGAGGGNNAGCCACCCTATATTCTGAACCACGTAAAGGATATGAGGCTCGTTATATGACTTTTGTTGGAGGTCCAGGAGTACAGGTCACGCCATCTTGGAACGGTGATAGTATTATTAGTAATATTATTGTCACAGGCGCAAAATGGGATCAAGGATGTGCGACTCATCCCGATTATTGCACTCCAGCGACTGGTATTTGGACCACAATATCAACTCATCCTGATTATGTCATGGCATATGATAATACCAACAACTGGAATTTCCAGCCAAATCATTCCAGCATAGAAAACCCCAACCTCATTGGCAGATTCGGTAATCTGCTCCAATACGGCACTGCTCCCCGTCCGACTGTTAACGGGCAACCGGTCGGTGCACAAATAGCCTGCAGGTATGAGAATGGTGTTTTGACTGATAAGCCTTTGTGGCCTTGGCCTATGGATGAGAGGATTAGGATTGCTACGTGTATGTATGATAATAATCAGACTAAAGATTATTGCAAACAACATCCTGAATTAGGTGTTGTTGTTACTAAGACTGTTTTTGAATTAGGTGGAGGAAGTGCTCCAAACTTTGCTGAAATTAATCCTGTTGTCTGTCCGGGATAGAAGTAGATATAATTTTTATGTTCATTATCTCTTGAATATTTTTATTAACATCTCTTCGACCTGCTTGATCTTTGAATAATAAAGTGACCCGACCTTATAAAGTATTATTGATTTATCTGCTGTGAATATTTTATTTAGTCTTACAATACTGGTTAAATGTAATCGCCCTTTTCTAAAATCTTTATCTTCAAGAATTATTTGATAATTGTCTTTTCTTAGAATTACTTAAATCAGAAAAAGGAAAAGGCAGAACAACAATATCTCCTCTTACAAATTCTTCCATGCTTTATCCTCTTCTTTTGTATTCCATGTTTTGGCTAGACTTTTCTCGCTGGCTATGGCTCCGAATAGCTTTTTGTTTATCTGATTCATAGGCCTTAATTCTACATGATCATCAAATGCTAATATCGCAATTTTTGAACCTGTCTTGAATGCTACTAGCTTCCTTAGCTCATTAGGAATTGATATTTGCCCTTTTTCTGTTATCGTCGCAGTTCTCATTTCGATTAAATTCATAATAATACCTCCTTACAAGTAAGATAAGTAAGGGATAATTTATAAATATTTCGTTTTCCTTACGCCAGTTTTCTCAGAGATGCTTATTTCTTATAATTCAAAAATTCGGGTTCAATTATCTTTGTTATTTTCTCTTTGATCTTTTCACCCTTGATGCTGTTGAATGTGTCTATGCATTTTCTCCTCAGATAATTATATGTCAATATGTCATCATAAAGGTTTTTGGCATGCAATGCAGTGTTATGATACTCAAAAATCTTCAGTATATCCTCTTTTTTTGTATATGCCTCTGCAATAGCATTCACATTCTTCAGTATATCGTTCAAGCTCATTTTGTTTTTTATTTCTGGTTCTATCTCGTATTTCTCTAAAGACAATTCTTTGAGTGAAGGATTATGTATTTTGGAATTTTCTTTTTCCAAAAGCTGATCTAACTTTTTATAAGTCATATTGCATTGTTTTAATATTTTTCGAAACAATAGGTGTTTGTATATTTCATTAATATGATAAAAGCTGATTATATCTTTATTTATTTGAAACGATTCTTTTAGGTGCTTTGTTATATCGTCCATAATATTAGCAATGCAAAAGGATTTATTTAATTATCCGCGAGAAATCCGCAGATCATCCGAAAATGATCAGAAATATTCCGAGAAAACAATGATTATGCGATTAATTTCCGTATGCTTCTTCTAAAATCTTTTTTGCATGAGCAGATTCAAACTTCTTTCTTATAGGATCAAGCAATTCATTTACATATTTTGCTACTGCATTTTTTAGATCCATTGGATGGAGCTCTTTGCTCTGGAATGAGGTAAAGAGTTCATCTTTTGTCTTGAATGCAAGATTCCCGCCAAATTTTTCTGGCCTTTCAACAATGAATTCCTCTCCATGATCTACCTTCTGCGTCATGATTACTGTCAATGCAAAATCCATCACTCCATTTTCTGGATCTCCCTCTAGGCAATATGCATTTTTCATCTTGTCTTTTATTGTCTTTTCATCGTCTAATAGATCGATCTTTGAATTCTTTACTGAACTAGACATCTTTCCATCCTGTGTCAATCCTCTTATGAATGGTATCATCAATTCAATTCTTGGCCTGTATCCTATTAATGGAAGATATTCTCTTGCAAATACAAGTATCTTTCTCTGGTCAATAGCTCCCATCTGTATATCAACATCAAGATATTCTTCATCAACAGCCTGCATTATTGGATATATTAATCCAGAAAGCTTCGGATTATCTCCCTGCTTGACAACATCAGAGGCTGCTTTTGTTGTATCCCTGACAGATGCAAAAGTGCTCATCTTCAGGACATCTAGAACATACTTTTTTTCTAATTGGAAATCAGATCCTTTGACCATCCCAAATTTCTCTAGATTACCGCCCATGGCTTCTATCATCGCAGGAATGACTATCTCATAATACTTGTATCTTTTTTCCAATAATTCCCATGGCGTATTATCAAGTGCTCCATGAATATCTGCAAGCAATACCTTTACTTTAAATCCTGCCTTGAGAAAATCAGCAAGTTTTTGCACCCAGGCAAAATATCCTATATGAGGCCTTCCTGTAACAGAAGTCCCTAAATATACAGATGGATGCTTTTTCTCCTCTAATAATTTCCATAATTCCTCATCTGTAATGGTCTCTTGAGTGTTTCTCTTAATTAGCTCGATCTTTTCATCTATTTCCATGGTAGAATTCATTCATTGCTGAAATACATGTATGCTGCAATGCCCAATAGGAATGCTGTGATGAATAATTTTCCAAAAGTGTTTACTGTTACTGGTTTTTCTGGAGCATAAACAACATTAGCAGTGGTTGATTCATTGCTTGGTGCTGTTGTTATGAAAGCAACTATTGCCACTAATAATACCAATGCCACGATTGCAAACATATATACTGTTGTTTTATCCTGCATATTATCACCTATTTTATAAGATCATGCTTCTTCAGCATTGCTGTGTATAATTCAAAATCCTTTGATCTCTTGAATTCCTTCTGGGTTTCTGGATCAAGCTTTGTTATCCATGTATGCATTGTTTTCAGGAACTCTTTCATCTCCTCATCTGTAGTTGATCCATGCTCTTCAGTTTCATCCTCTTCATATTCTTCAGCGTCATTTTTCTCTGAAAAGTTCAATTTCTTGAAAAACCTCTTCAATAATCCTTCACGCTCTATTGATATCTTTTCCTCAACATCATCCTCTACTTTATTGACTTCCTCTATCTTATGCTCGATCTCCTCTAATTCTTTCTTGTCCTCAGGATGGATGTCCTCATTTTGCTCTGCTTCCATTAATTCCTCTTTGATCTCTTCCTGGACTTCTTGCTTTGACCTTTCCTTAAATACCTTTTTCCAGAAAGGTGTACTCTTATGTTTCTCCTTTATATAATGTCCTAGATCCTTATTGATATCATCCTGATGCATATTATCAACCTCATTCATGCAATGAGTTTAAGATATTTAAAGTTATTGATTTTTTGATTATGTAGCATTACCGTCTAGCAAATCTGACAGCATACAATCTATATGCAATAACTCGAAATACGATAAATTTATTAAACTATATGAGTACGGTAATGCTATCGGTAATATTTAAACCAAATTCAGCACAAATTGGAAAAAGTTTCTTACAATATCATAGAAGCTTATATTGAACAATGCCAGATCCATGACAAATCTTGATAATGCAACAAACAGCAATAATTTAATGGTTTTTCCCAGGACATTATACATCATGAATTTCCTATAACTATATTTTGTTGTTCCTACAAATACTGCAAATAATTCTATTGGAAATCCCGGAACAAAATTACCCCAAAAGCATATCCCTGACTGGACATCATGGAATTTCTTCTTGAATTTCTGGTCTTTATTGATTATGTGCTTCAATGTATATTTCCTGAATAAATGCCCAAACCAGAAATTGAATGTCCTTGCACTCATGACGCCGATTAGTGTAACTATCAATGCAAGAAATGGATTGGATCCAGTGAATACATAATACAAGAAGACCCATTCAACAGGCAATGAAATAAAGAACATGCTTCCAACAAAGCAGAATATCATAAGCCAGAATATTGATCTCTCATTCAATTGCTCTTTTACATAAGAATAATCATTTGCAAGATCAGGATTTTGCAATATCCATTTCAAGAAGACAGGCTGGAGCAAGACTAGTGCTGTTGATATGAGTATCATTATAGCCATTATATGAATAATGTGCTTATAGTCATGATAGAATTTAATGAGCTTATTCATATTTTCAATAGATTCAGGCAATTTAAAAATTTAATCCATGATAAAGGGCCACTTTATCATTAGGGTGTGCTTTTCTTTTTTTTCAAGATAATATAGCTCGTAATTATCACTAATACTATCACTAATGCAACAATAATCCATACTGTGCTTTTTTTGTTCTGGCCTGCTGAATCCTGGATTTGCACATCATCTTCAGGTCCGACAGGAGCAGTCTCCTTTATTGGTTCTGGTGCTGGTTTAGGCAATTCTGCAATCACAAAATAGCTGAATCCAGGAGATGTTGCAATGAAATTTATCATGTCATCTGTTGAACTTGCTGCTGTTGTTGGAAGCTCTTGCCATGCATTATTTACATATCGATAAAGCCTTATATCGTTCTGTGCAATGTTATTGTCTGTTAGCCATTGTTTTGGCACTTTGAATTTGATTTTCACATCATTAATATCACTTTCCAATAATCCTTCTGTCTTTACCTCTAAATATGCAAATGTCTTTCCATTAAAAGATGGAATGCCTGGGTCTGCAGTTAGCAATTTTGTCACACTAAGATTCACTTTATTAGTGACAGCTTTCTTCATATTGATATCAAGCATTGTGAAAGGAACATCTGCATTTGTTATCGGCCAATTTGTTATACCTGCATTCAAATAATTCTTTGTTGTGATCACATTGTTTGGTGCAGACGAGGAGATTTGAGTGGCAATTTCATCATTATCTGAGCTACCGCCATTAGACCCGTTAGATGCAACTGTGATGCTTAAGGATTCAGTATTGTCAGCACTGCTCTTAACAGGGCTTGTTGCAGAGACTCCTACACTAACAGTCTTTGTTCCTGTTGATGTTCCTGATCTTACTGTCCATTGATAGCTTGAAGCTCCTGTTATTGTTCCTATGCTTCTAGGATCGCTTCCTGATACTAGAGTCCAATCATTTGGAAGCGTCAAATCAGCAGCTACTCCTTGGAATGTTCCTGTAGGTGTTATCTCTAATGTTAATGTGATTTGTGTTGAAGTTTCTATATTTGAGTCAGATGCAGAGAGATCAAGAGTCCATGTTGGTCTTTCGACAACACTTATCTGGCTTCCTGAAGTTATAGGAGTTGCTTGTGTTGATCCGCTGATTGCGCTTATGCTGACAAATGGAGGATTATAGTTTCCAGTCTGAGTGCCTGTCAGAGTGAATGTGACTGTCTTCTGCTCATTTGTTGAGCCTGTGAATGATTCGCTGATTGTGCAGGTATCGCATCCAAGGCCTGTTTTTGGCGTTAATGTGACATCAATATTTCCAGTGATGTTTGTTGCTGTTATTGTTACAGGAATATTCACAGTGTCCTGGGAATATATCTCTGTATCATAGCTTCCTAATGATGCAGATATTGTTGCTGCTGATGCCTGAAATACAGCCAATAAAGCTATAGCAATATATATTAGTAATCCCCTATTCATTTTGCTCAACCTCTCAACTATTTTATTTATTGAAAATTTCCGGAGCATTAGCTTGATACGTCAGAAATACCACTCA
>DUIB01000062.1 GCA_013330595.1 Candidatus Woesearchaeota archaeon
TTATTCACATTCGGAGATACTGAAATCTCTCTGATTAATCTTCGTCATACTTCCGATTCTTTCCTTTCGATTTATCAATTGGGAGTCTTTGCTCATTCTTGGCTATTTTCTTTTCAATCTCGGACTTTAGATCAAAGTCATACATCTGAGCAAATCGCAGAATAAAGAACATTATGTCTGCTAATTCCTCTCCGATCTCTGCTCTCTTGTCTTTGAGTATTTGCTTCATTTCCGCATCATTCTTGAACCTGAAATGCTGTAATAGTTCAGAAGATTCAGTAATCACTCCAATAGCTAGATCTTTTGGGCTGTGGAATTGATCCCAATCCCTGTCTGTACAGAATTTCTCTACCTTATCCTTAAGCTCCTGGATATCACCCATAGAATAGATTATCTTCTCGTATTTTATAAATCTTTTCCAGAAACCTTCCGGATATCAATCATTCTATCGTATATCTTATGTAATAAGCGTTGAATTTACGGTTTTTCAGAGGCAACGCATATTAAGGATTCTATGTTATTAAATATTATGTATGAGATAAGAAGCATTCCTTTATTTGACGATGTTTTTTCAAAAATAATCCCTTTAAATAAGCAGGATGATTTCAAGCGCAGGATACTAAAATTATCAGAGAATCCATATGCTGGAAAACCCTTAGGATATAAATATTTGAGAGAGATTAAACTTGATAAATTCCGGGTTTATTACATGGTGTTTGATAAAGAAGTTATAGTGTTACTCATCACAGTTAGTGATAAGAAAACTCAAAAGAAAACAATAGATTTCATTAAGCAAAACACACATTTATTTAAGGAAATCGTAAAAAATATAAACAATAAGGGAGTAATGTGAATATGCGAAATAAAGTAGAAGAGGAGAATGAATTATTACAAGAACTAATTGAAGGAATAGAGCAGATCAGACAAGGTAAATCTAAACCATTCAAATGAAACCTGAAGAATTAAACAAGAAATTAAGAGAAAGATTATTGCGACTATTGATCGAAATAGAACAAGGAAAGATAAAGCCATAATAATCCAATTTAACTTCTTATTATTTCACTTCGCAAAATCTATCTCTTCTGGTATTGTTCCTTTTATGTCTAGTTTTCCATCAGTGAACTTTGCGCTTTCGACTTTCATTCCTGCACTGTTTAATCTGTCCTCAACAAATTCGTTAATGAAATCTTCATTATTATCAACCCAATCATCAGGGACTTTCATTGGACCAACTTTTAGTTCTGTCATTGATCCTTCTAGTTTTCCATCAACAATAGAATAATCTCCCTTATAATAGAAAGATGGATTCACAGGGACTAGATCTGCCTTGCTTTCAATGCAGTATCGACAAATTCATCAACTTGCTCTCTGCTTTCAAGAGATAATGCAATCAATACTTCAGTTGTCTTTGTGGCATCAGCAACAGTCTTCTTAGTGAATTTTTCTAAAAATTTATGTGTTAGCAACATAGAAAAAGTGTTATCATTAATGATCATGCATGTTGCATTCTCATCAGTGAATTTTTGATTGAACTTGAATCCTAATGAAGAAAAAAATTTGATTGATCTGTCCAGATCCTTTACAGGCAGGTTTATGAAAGTCTGGCTTATCATTCTTACATCCAGGGCTCATCAGCTGTCGGCCCATAGATTGATGGGACTTTAGCTCCTACAAGCCTCAAATAAACAGAGAATTGTCCTCTATGATGTATCTGATCCATGAGCATCATCCACATGATTCTCATCTTTGGTATATCTCCCTGTTTTTTTGGTGCAACAAAGAATTTCATTGTACCTTCAAATTGCTCATCATCTGCATCACGCACTATTTTCATTGTTTCCTTATGGGCTTTTTCATATTCAATAAGTACTTCCTTGAATGTTTCCGGAGGTTTTGGCATTGATGTCCAATCAATATTGCCTGCAATGACTCCCGGGAAGGCTGTGCTTTCCTCACTTGCAAATACCCATGCAAGCTCTTTTGCTGTCTTTGATTTTTCATTAGGCTTGTAATCCTGCCTATCATGAGGATATGCTTTCAGGACTTTCAGTGTTGTCTGGAATTCACTATCCCATGCCTCTAAAAAATGTTCTTTCTCTGATTTCATCTTAAACCACCCCAAATAATGTGTATTTAGTATAGAATTTATACCTGATATATAAATATTGTGCTGGAAACAAAACATTGAAGAGAGTTATCTGTACTGTTATTCTAGGATTCCGCATTCTGCTTCAAATCTGCCCTTCAATTTCTGAAGATTAGAGTACAGCTCTATTGCTTTACTTTCACTTTCTCCATATCTTCTAAAATTCTTAGGATCAATCCTTTGGCTCATGCTATTAAGAACATAAAGTGTCTTATATTTTATATCGTGCTTAGTGCACTCTCCCATAGTTCTAATTATCCATACCAATCCATCACTTGATTCCTTGCTCCTCTGTGCAAATATCCCCTTCTGAATATCTTCCTTAATAAAGAAATTATAAATTTTAACCAGATAATCCATCGAATTAATTATCGATCTCTCATTTAGTGAAAGATCTGATTTTAATTCTGCAGTGTTAACCATATTTGTAATGAATAACCAATTGTCATATATGGCATTTACAAATTTTTTTGAAGCGTCATATGTTCTAACATTTTTCACAGGTATTTTAATGATGTTATTTCCCTGAATGACCGCTATATTATCCCCTTGGTCATCTTTTATTAATCTAGACTTAGGATTGTATGCCCTATGAATAACTCTTTGGCCGCCACCTTTTTTTATTGTCATCGCACTCTCTAATTTTTGTCCTGTATAGGATTCTGATGTTAGTTTCTGTTGCTTTATCAATTCATCAATCTTTTCATGATTAAGATTTGGACCAAATCGTATAAAGTATTCTTTAGTGTCAGGACTGATAATTATATAGTCTACATGAAGAGGCAAAAAACTCTTTCTAAGCGCATATCTTCTTTTTTCAGCTTTTGAATATTTTGATGCTTTGGTTTCATTTGCCATTTTAGATTCCAATATTTTGAATTTGTCCAATTCATCAAATAATGCATCTAACCGTATCCCCAGTTGTTGTGAGAATTTATCCGGGGACATCATCTTAAATATTGGCTGATACTCATGCATATCAATCTTTTTGATATCATACTTAAATAAAACATCTTGATGTATTCTTGTCACAAATTCTGTGCTATGAATAAGTGCATTCTTGAAGTTTCCTTGCCCTATACATTCATTATATGGAAAATTTAAAGAGTAAGCACTCAATGAAAAGAAAATTTGATTGTCTTTAATATAGTTAATCCGTGTATTACCTTTGTTTGTTTGTGTTTCAAATTTGGCATTTGGAAATGTTTCTTTAATAGTGTCTATTATCTTCGGGACATCAAGAGGATCTTTGAATTGAAAAACCACTTCCTTTTCAGTTACAGGTATTGTTTTGAGAAATAAATAATCATCAAGATATCTTTTGATGCCATCAATTAATAAAGTACCCTCATGTGTCGTGTTTTTCAGCAACGCTGTTTTATGATTGGAATCGAAAGCATACATGTTGAAGTCTGCAATGAGTGCTGCAGTAATGTTTACTAAATTGGAATAATTGTAATCGAATTCAACTCTTCCCACAACAGGTGCCTGATTAAGACTGTAATTTGAGAAACTTGAACTTGCAATAGTTTCTGGCTCTCTCATCAATATAAATTCTGGTTCAATATCTTGATCTTGGAACGGTCTTATGGCATCAAGTATATTTTCTAATTTTTTCTCTGTAATTTTGTATTTCATAGGGTTAACGAATATATAAGAATTTATAAAGTTTGCTATATTTCACCACTATAGGGAAGTATATTTCTCGATCAATGATATAGTAATCTATGATTATTAGAGGGAAATAAGAATATGGGGACGCCGCGATTCGAACGCGGATCAGCCGGTGTAGCCTATGTGAAGTCATTGCCTTATGGCTCATCGCTCCATATATCTGGAGCCGGCTATTCTGGCCAGGCTGTACCCACTTTTTTGGGAGTGGTTTATACTACGTCCCCTTGATCTTGAGTAGAAATCAATTATTTATAAATCTTGTTAGGGATTGATTCGAGAGGTTTCGGTTCTGGAGTTAGTGTCTCGTATATATTGCGGAAGCTTAATTCTGATACCGGATTATATTTATAATATTCGAGTATTCCTATGTACATTAAAATACTTGACAAATTATAATATGACTCTTTATCTTTATCAGATAGATTATCCACAGATTTGAAATGATTTGATTCAATGATTTGCTTCAAAGTTTTCCTATTGCCTGTTTTTAGTATTTTGATGTTTTTTCTTACTGAGATGCCGAACTTTTTCAAATAATCATATTTTTTTTCATATGATGCTATTCTTTCACTTATAGGTGTCTGCATATTCCTGCTTATTGATTTTGCTAATTCAACATTATTGGCAAAATTTCTTGTATCAGGGTTTATTATTATATGAAATCCTTTGCCTTCATATGGATATTCTTTATCAATATATGATTTCATAATTCTAGAAAAATTTCTCTTATTCAATTTTATTCCTAAACTCTTGATATAATCCCTAAGATAAGATAATGTGAAATCATGATGTATCTCCAAGAAAACATCAAATCTATCTGAATACTTGGCTGTTGCTTCTAGCCTGTTCTTATACTCATGTCTAACATCTTTTAACTTGAAAGGAGCATAGAGATATACATTAGTCAATGAATCAGGATTTTTTACATCTCTATAATGTAATCTAGAATTTTTCTTAAATTCATCATTGTATGAGAATTTATTTTTCAGCCCAGTGACTTCGAATCTCGGATCTTTTCTTAAAAGGCCTAACAGTCTTGAATAGATCTCATAATTCGCCTCAAACTCTGTAAATGAACCTACTCTTGTTCCTGTATGAGCAACCCCATCCATAGGACCATGGCCTGGAGACAACAATATCTTGATCCTTGATTCAAGGTTTGCTGTTTTAGGGAGAAGGGCTATTTCAGCCTCTTTTTTCACATAGTCCTTTGTTTCAGTTGGACGAGATTCAACAGGGATACTATTATATAAGAAAGTTGCTAAGAGAATTGTCAATAGTGATTCGGGCAATCTCATGGCTATCTAATTAACTCACTTATTTATATCTTTTTCTCTGTTTTACAATGAATGCCATCAATATCAAGAGCAATATCAACAGCAGCAATACAAGATTCACCCACCAGCAATATATATTATAATAATTGATCAAAGGAGTCTTTGGCTTTTCAATAACAACAGCAAACATGGTAGGACTTTCAATAACACCGCCAAAATCATCATATGCTGTTATTGTGAAATTTCTTTTTCCAAACCATCCAGAATCAGGAATCAGATAAATGTTTCCATCCCTGACAACAGCGTTAATGTTCTTCATAGGAGAAACCTCATATCTTAATGTGTTTTTGTCCGGGTCATCAAAGAACTGTTTTGCATCTAATATGTATTTCTCATTCTCAACCCATTCAAATCTCATATCCTGAAGACTCGTATTTATGTTATATACGTGAGTTGATGCTTTCGGGAATCCGACAAATATGATCACAAATGCGAGAGCGATGACAAATATGATTGTTAAGATCATTGCTACGCCCCATTTCTGTTTTATCCTATTCTGTAACTTGTAAGGATAATGTGGGCTGGTGATTAGGAATATTATAATTAATATTATCATTAATATTATTGCAACAAACTGATATAAACTAAATTGCTTGCATTCATTTCCGTAGAACAGGAATTCGAAAGTTTTTGTGAATATTGACTTATCCTTTAAAGTGATAAAGACTTCTTTATCATAGCTTACTCCTGATTTATTGTTTGCAAATGTTACAACGCCTTTGTATGTTCCTGGAGGCAAATTACTGGTATTAAGCCAAAGCTTTAATTTGGTCTCTGCAGCAGAAACATTAATCTTTGATTTGCCTGGTATTAATAATCCAGAATCTGTTTTCACAGTATATGTTGCAGCCAATAATCCTGTTGATTTTATTGTTTGTTCGACATAATTTGTCTGATAGTTAGCATTGAATTTATCGTCTGCAGATATTGCATAACAATTATTCTTTGTGTGTGTCTTGAACCATATATCATCTTGATAAGTTAAGCCATTTTTCAATGCTCCAATAACCTTAACATTATAAAAATTATCGGTCTCGGGGCCTTGGACAAGCAATCTTATCTTCTTGCTCTCCTGAGGTTTTAATGTTATATTGTATCTCTCAAGAAAGACAGTATCAGGATTGCCATCAGCATTCAGTTTAATATATTCAGTGAATAATCCCTTGTTGCTGATTTCAATTTCATACTCATATTTTAATCCTGAACATAACATTTCAGGAACTTTTTCTGTAGCATCCTTAATAATATTTAATTTAATATCATAGCAGGGCTTAAGATTGATCCTCAATAATCTCTCCTTCTTCACATTTCCGATGGCTGAATTTATTGAAAGAGAGAAATCATAACCTTTAGCTTCATCACTGAATTCATGTGCATCAACAACAATAAAAAACGTTTTTGACTCACCTTTCTCTAGATGAATTCGCATATCATTGTCATCAATGCCTTCTATCCTTGCAAAATCAGGAAGATCAGCCTTTACAATAAAATTATTTGCCACACCTGTATTTGCCAAGACAACAGGATACCTCGTCTCATAGACCTTATTGCACACTTCAAGCGATTGCCTGACAGAATTATTTAATGAAAAATCATTATTCACAAAGAATTCAAAGCCATAATCACTATCAATGCTTAATTTAGAGTTTATCTTTGCTGTAAGCTTATTCTTTACAGAATGTGCAGAGAACACAACATCCTTATCGCCATAAATATCACAAGTGAATAATAATGAGGCATTGACTTGGGCTGTCTGGTTTGGTTGAAGAGTAAAATATTTTGCAGTGTAAGTCATGTATGCATCATAATTGCTGCTCAACTCATACTGCTCTTCAAATGAACCGATGTTTGTGACAAATAATACATAATTAGCTGGTTGACAGGCACTTATTCTATTGATATCTGCCTTTAATCTTAATTCAATGTTCTGGCATGTGTCAAATGATATCCTTTTATTGACGAACTTTTCAACACCAAGATTTGATTTTATCTTAATCTGAATATTTTTTGATTTTATCTCGCAGTCAGGATAGAAATATATCCATAATTCTTTGCTCTGTCCTGGCTCTAATGAGAAGGTAGTTTCAGACAATGGGATATTGCCTTCAACATAGAATATTGCGCCAAAGCTTCCTGTATTTGTCACAGTTATCTTATCATTATAGGAATTGCATGAACAGACTTTTATGTTCTCAATTCCAGGGCTTACTGAAAAATCAATAGTAGTAGAATATGTATTGACATCTATTGTTGCAATTACTGAAAATGCACATACTACTAATATTAAAAAATACAAGTAAGCCTTCATGTCAACCTAAAGCTAATAATATGGCTCTGATTCCTGCTTGTTCTCCTTCATCTTATTGAAGGCAATCACTAGGCCAATTATTATCAATACTATCACCAATATGATTAATCCTGTTTCAAGGCCTTTTCTCATGCTTGACCAATCACCACTCCCTTTGATAATCTTTGCAGTAAGCGGTATTTGTTTTGATTCAGTGCCTGAATCAATTGTTAATGTCATTGACTTATCGCCAGTCTCAGCATTCTGGTTAGCTGAAATATATAGGAATACTGTTCTTGATTGGCCTGCTGGAACAATGACAACAGAGCTAGGATCAATCTTTGATGTTGCAAAGCTTGAAGCGCCCGAGACACTTAAAGTGTATGTCTTAGAGCTTCCTGCATTATTAGTTATCATTATTGGATAGACTATTGATGTTCCCTGGCTTAATTCCTGGCTGTTTGGGACAGTTACAACTGTCTTGTCCTCTCCAGTAACAGTTGATGTTCCACCGCAAGTGCCTTCTACAACATTTATTGTTGTTGAGACAGTTGATTCCTCATATTCATCAAATTCAACTGTGATGTCAACATCATAATTGCCTTTTTTTGTACATTCAGGGATTCTTAAAAGTAATTCTTCAAATGTCTTTGACTCATCAGCATCAAGCTCATCCATGAATTCAGAAGCCTTGATGTTCAATTCAGGGACAGAAACAGTTACTTTCAAGTCTTCAAGATCATCATCACCAAGATTCTTTACCTTGACCATTGCTGTGAATGCTCTTCCAGCGACAATCTCTTCAGGATCAATTGAGAAATCCTTTATCTGTACAGCACCGCTCCTGTCAATGCCTGTAACATGCAGTTGGAAGATTTTTTCAAAACTTATTCCGTCTCTATCTCCAACCCTTATCCTTAACTTATAATAATCCTGATCCATCTTGTCAGGTATCTGAAGGTTTAATTCAAAACAGTCATTATCATTCTCATCAAGATCAAATGTGTCTGTAGTGTCAGAAACTTTGCCTTGCTCTTTGTTAGAATATCTGTATCCATAAATGTCAGCTTCAACCTGTGCATCCTTCACTTCAGCCAAAGCCTTTACGCAAACATCAATCTCAAGCTTTTCTGCTCTCTCATACTTGTAATTGTTGCTGTGATCAGCACCGGCTTCATATATTGTCTTGCCATTGACTTCAACATCTGTAACATCAATATTCACTGCAGCAGCATAGGCTGTCAGCATCAATAACATAAACACAAAAATTATTCCTTTCATTTTATACCCCCAAGCTATTATTCTTGCTTAAATAATCTTCATTGATTTATAAATCTTTCGCTGATTAACTACTCGATAGTTTATAAACTTCTTTATTTGTTTTCAAACACTCCTGAAGCAATATTTCCTTTACTTTTTCATGATCATACTTCAAGACTAAGACGTTTCCAATATCTTCATTAAAACGCAATCCAGTCTGTCCATGCATTAATCTACATGGTTGAGTGTACTTATCTTTCAAAAATCCAAAGACTCTCTGATTACCTAAAGATTCATCATTCCTCTCAGTCAAAGATTTTAGTTGATTATCATATAGTATTATTTCAAGATGATATATTGATGCATCATCATCAATATTGCCTTTTATTGCTGACAAGCCTAAAGGCGATAGGATAATTCCTTCAAAAGAATAATTCCCAATCAATTTGTTAAAGACACCCATGAAATTATTATATCTCGGATCATTTGATAAAGTCATGAAGAAAAATTCTGGATTCTTCTGGATCTCCTCAGTAAGATTCTCAGCAACCGGACATGGAAGAGGATCATTATGTTCAATCATCTTGATAAAACTCTCAAGATTATATTTCCCGTAATTAAATAATTCAAACATTCATATCACCAAGTTTTGTTTGATTGCTCATTTTTTTACATCCCCCACCATATATCCTAGGAAATTGTGATTGTTATTATCTCCAGAAAAATTAATGCTCCAATTCATGTCTAGTGTTGTCAATAGCACAGGTTTGATTAATGCAATCTTTGAATCTGTAAGTTTGCTCTCAATATTTACAGGCTTCATAAAGAAGAATCTTACGTAAGACCTTGTTTCCTTAATGTATTTCGCATTAGAGGCAAGTGTTTCTCCCTTGCCTAGATTATTTTCAACTAAAATAATTTCATCATCACTGAAAGAAAACTCCGAAGCTTTGCCTGCAGCTAATGATAACAAATCACTAGTCTTGAAGTCAATATAAAAACTATCAATATCTTCACCATGGTTTTTTTTAATTATATCTGATAAATTAATGATATAACTAGAATTTTCCCATATTCCAGTTAAATTTTCACTCTCCTCCATAAAGTATAAATCATTGAATTTAATCTTATTAGTTATATTATCCAATTCAAGATTAACATCTTCATAATTAATCACTGCCAGAAAAAATGTATCCTTTTTCTGATAATAGACTGCAAGATCACCTGCTGAATAAATACCTTTCTTCAGATGCCTGGCAGTGCTATCAGTGATTATTTCAATGGGATGAGCAAGATGTTTTGTGTTTTCAGGATTTTTTTTATTATGCTCATTCAATGATTTATATAATTCAAATGTATTACTATAATTCAAATTTTCTGAAATCTTCATTTTTAACAACTATTACATTTAGTTGAACTATCAACATATATCTCCCTGTACTTTACATGCTTCACATTATCATCTTGTACAATGATCTTCACATAATACATGCCTTTTGGGACATTGTAGAATTCAGCAATCATTGATTCTAATCTCTGTGCACCGGCATTCAAGCCAAATGCAGCCGATTTCTGCTTAATGCCAAGCTCTGGGATCTCAATAATTATCCTTGCATCCTCAAGTTTATAGCTTCCATGATTATGCAATCTTATATCAAATGTAACGTCATCATTGCTCTTTGCATGCTCATATATTCCATCATTCCCATAATAATTGATCCTCTCGAAATATAATTCATTGCTTATGCTATCATCTTCATCAGGCAAGAAATTTGTCCTTTCAATGATTGTTGCTGTAGTCATTGCAGATGCAGATTTGAAACCATCATAAACAGTCAATTTGACATCAAAAACACCGATCTTATTGACATAAGTATAATTAATGTAAGGACTTGCTGTCTCAACAACATTTCCATCACCAAAATCCCATACATATTTTATTATGCCTCCTGTTGATCCTGAACCATCAAACATCAATTGCTCATTCATGAATCCTTTGTATGGGCCATTTGGATATGCTATCAATGATTGGTTATATGATTGGTCAAGCACCAATATATTAGGGCAATTTATTGTTCCTGAATATCCAGCACTGTTAGTCAGCACAACTTTTGGCCTGAAAACTCCTGTACTAGTGTATGTATGCTGAGGATTTTTCTCATTTGATGAACTTCCATCATCAAAATCCCAGTCATATGAATATGATCCAAATGCAATGACAACAAATCTTGTGGTTAAAGGCACATATCCGCTTGTTGGCCTGGCTAAGCATATGCCAAATATTGGGGTTTCATTTTTCTTTACACTGATTTCAGGACAATCTGCTGTTGCAATATTATTATCATTATCTTGGACAGTTACTTTAGGATGGTATGTACCGGGATTTTGATATAGATGATTTATTTGAGTCGAGTCATATGCAGGACTTCCTGCAGAACTATCATCATCAAAATCCCATAATACAGAATAAGGTCCATTGCCACCAGAAATGCTTGCATCAAAATCAACATTCAAAGGAGCTGTTCCTGAAATAGGATCAGCACTGCACTGAACATTTAATCCTGGCAAATGTCCTGTTGAGACATTGACATTGACAATCCTTGATGCATAATCATTGTCACGATCATATGCATGCAATGTTATAATGCCCTTACCTTCTATTAATCCTTTGATTGCCAATTCAGTATTGTTCATTTCTGCATCAAAATATTCGCTGTTATAGCTTAATGTCCATCTAATGTTGTATTTGTCTTCTAGGTCATATGCATAATTCTTTAAGTTAATCTTGTATATCTCATCTACCTTGATATTGATGTCAGGTATTGGGGATATTTTTGGAATATTGTTTAATATTGTCAGGTCAGTCTGAGCCTGGCCTCCTGTCTGGTCAGAGAGATTGAATGCAAATGCAAACACATTGCTGTTACCTAGGAATTCATGAGTCAAAGGAATCTGATCAAGCCTATAACTATACCAATTATCAAAGAAGTTCATCTTTGCTAAGTCTGCTCTTCCTCCAGGTGGTGATAATAATGATGATGCTGTAACAACATCTTCTGTCACAAAGCTATGCGTGAATGTATCATATATTTGGAACCTTACATATAATGCTTCTCCTCTATAAAATACATCATCCTTATTATGGAAAAGCCAATCATTGTATGTAGCTAGATTGATTATATCATATCTGTGTCCATAGACATCAAATGTCTTTCTAGGCCACGTATCTTCATCACTAATATATCCAGGCTTGCTCGCTGTTGCATAAACAGTATATCTTCCTATTGTATTCATCTGCCTATTTACAATACAGCCTCCACTCAGCCTATCAGTCTGGCATTCTCCGAAAAAGCTTCCATCTGAGAAATGCATCTTTATTGTTGCGTCTCCAACAGGATTATTGTTTGATTCAACAAACACCTGGCAGGATTGATTATTATGCACAACAACAGTATCAAAACAGTTTATGTACTTTACATATAATCCTTTAGTCTGATTCATAGCAGTTATCTCAGGACAATTTGCAGTCACTACACTATTATCTGAATCTGATACAGTCAATACAGGATTATAGGTTCCTGGATCTGAATAAACATGATTTGCATTATTCACAGCTGTTTTTTCTATGCCATCATCAAAATCCCATTCATAAGCATATGCTCCTGATCCTCCTAATGCTGTGGCTGTGAAATATACATTTAAAGGAGCTGTCCCTGAAGTTGGGATTGCTGAGCATGTTGCAATCAAGTCATTTATTTTTGGTTTAACCTCTATACGTGGACATTCAGCACTTGCAGCATGTCCCATGCTATCTTTTACAGTAATTGTTGGAATATAATTGTTTGCTGTTTCATATGTGTGTTGGACATAATTAGTTGTTGTTACATTAGTTGTCCCGTCTTTGAAATCCCATCCATACAAATCATAAACACCGCTTCCTCCTGCTGCTGTTGCTGTGAATGCTGTTGTGAATGGGACTGGTCCTGACAAATGATCTGCATTACATGAAACAGTCAACGGATTCTGGACAGGATTAATATTCAGTTTCATGACAAAAACATCATAACCAAAATAATCATTAGAAATGATTTTCAGAATATAATTTCCTGGTTGATTTTCATAATGCTCTGGCAGAACATCAATATATCCTCCCGCGCCATTATTTAATGTTTGTTGACTATTAAAATATGTCTTAATAGGATCATCATTTCCTTCTTCATATAGACTTATAGAATACACTCCCTGCACTCCCCGATAGTTAGATACTGCCTGTATTGTGTATTCAAATTCTGCTGATTGGCCATTATTAATGGTTAATTGAATATCATGATTAGAAATCCATGATCCCCATCCTAATGCAGCAGATGCAAATCCTATATTAAGGATAAGTAGTGCCAGTATAATTATTATATTTTTTTTCATCTTAAAACCTCACTGAACCGAAAAATAAGTAACTTGGCTTAAAGCCTTTTCCATAATCAGATTTTGCCCCTAATTGGAATCTTCCAATACTATAATTAACTCTTGGCCCGCCTTTAAGATAATCCTTATTAATTTTTGTGTTTGGTAATTCTGTATCTGGCAATGAAACGCCCTGTCTATCTCTTACAATATTTCCGTTATGATCTCTTAATACCTCATCAAAGATTTGCTTCATTTTTGATGATGTAATGTGAGTTACATTATAATAATCAGATCCTAATCCACATTTAAAATCTTCGCCTACTAACACTGATCCTCCAATGTTCCACATCTTGCTTTCAGTACTAACATCTCCTATGCTACTATGAATAGTTGTCTTGCCATAAGGCCCTGTAAATACTGTATCCTCTAGATTATAACCTGTCTTATCCTTGTTCCATCCCCTGTATCCTCCATTTAATTCGAATTGAATAAATGGATTTTTCCTTCCAAGACCTAATCCTAATGAGAGCTGAGGACTGATTACTTCATTGTCCTGATCAAACAATGCTCCTGCTCCTGCATATCCAAAAACTTCAATCGGATATTCTGTAAATTCTTGTTTTCTATCACGCTGCTTATTTCGCGCTATAATTCTTTTATCAGGTTTTTTATGTGTTGTATCAGCTTCATCACTCTTTTTGAATACATATTCTATCTTTGCATAAGAATTCAAAAGAACAGCGTAAGGGACTATCTCTCCTTTCACATCTCTGCCTTTAAAGTCTTCTTTTCCTTCATGATATGCAAAAACTCCTATTAGCAATCTATCTATCTTTTTGTTTCTCATCAATTTTGAGATATATTCTACTTCATATTTCTTTAACGTTCCATCATTCTTCAATGCATATTGAACTGCCTGTAATATTTCAAGATCATCGAGGGTTGCTCTTTGATAAGTAGATTTTTTTAACTGATCAATTAATCTTTTATCTGCTGTATTGTTATTAGGGTTTTTTGATATGAGTTTAATAAAATCGTCTGCAGGCAACACTTTGTAGTCTCTGACATTTTTTGAGGTAAAATTAAATGGAAAGTTATATCCTTGATATACGTGTATTTCTGGCTGCGTTGCAAGTGTATGTCCCGGAATTATTGGCGTGTTAGGATTCTCCATCATGAAATCCCTGACTGTCTTATCAAGAGACTGTAATCTATACTTGCTTAACATCAAAGAATCTGGATGAACCTCAATCCTTTCCTGGCAATATCTCTTGACAGGATCTTCGACAAGTCCTTTGAATCCTTGGCTTAATGGATCAACAACATTGATTAGTTCTGGAGATTTTGTTGAGGTGTTAATAGAATCAGCAACTGCCGTAATTTTATGTTTATCTTTTGGTTTATTGCTTTCTGATTTATAGTCTATTAGCATATTTTTAATTAGCTCACTTCTTAATTTATCTATGACCTCATTTACAGGATAAGGCACTTGAGCATAAGATCCCTGGCTAAGTGCAAATCTTATGATCTCCTCGATTGTTACTGCTTTTATGAAGCTAGAAGCCAAATTCATTTTAAACCCCCTAATACGATATTAATTTCATAGTGGTAAAATGTGCTTTTATATAAAAAGGTTTCGATTTATTTACTATTCAGGATTTGATTTTCATTAAATTAATAAAATATGCAAAATACTTAAAGTCCAATGAAACTATTTATTGTCATAGCAGCATTCAATGAAGGAAAATCAATATCAAAAGTAATAAAGGATTTAAGAAGTCATAATTACAATAATATAGTTGTTGTGGATGACGGCTCAAAAGACAATACTTATTCTGAAATAAAAAAGCAGAAAGTGCATGCATTAAGACACATTATAAACAGAGGCCAGGGAGCATCATTGCAGACAGGCATTGATTATGCATTGAAGCAAGGTGCTGATATAATAATAACATTCGATGCGGATGGCCAGCATAGAGTTGAGGACATTCCAGAAATGATCAAGCCAATCATAAATAATGAATGTGATGCAACACTTGGCTCAAGATTCTTAAGAAAGACCAAAATGCCATTTTTCAGGAAATTAACATTAAAGATTGCAGTATTGATGATATTCATTACATTCGGCATTAGGATGACTGATGCACATAATGGCTTTAGAGCTTTTTCAAGAGATGCAGCGCAAAAAATAAAAATTACATCAGACAGGATGGAGCATGCATCACAGATCATTGAAGAGATTCATAAAAAAAGGATAAAATATAAAGAGATACCAGTAATAATAAGATATACTGAGGAGACATTAAAGCATGGGCATGGAAGTTTTATTCAGGGAATAAGAGTGCTTGCCAGAACATTTATAAGAAAAATATTGGAATGAAAAATTATGAGGTGCTAAGATGATAACTATAATTCAGATAATATTGATTTTATTTGCAGTATTTGCCTGGAGCAGGGCAGGATTAAGAATCAAGGATAAAGAGATAGGTGTTGGAGAATTTGCTTTCTGGAGTGTAATATGGATCGGGGTAATAATATTCGCATCACTTCCAGGGATTCTAGAATGGATAAGCAAGATATTTGGAATAGCAAGGCCAACAGATTTTGCTGTATATATAGGAATAATAGTGCTGTTCTATCTTGTATTCAGGGCATATGTCAACTTAGACAAGCAGAGCAAAGAGATAACAAGGCTAGTGAGGGAGATAGCGATTAAGAAGAAGAAATAGAATTAATATAATCATAACGTAACCAACACAACCCCGAATATTATGCTGACTATTCCCAGAGTCTTGAACACATTGATCTTTTCCTTCAATATGTAATATGATAATATCGTAACAAACACATAGCCCAATGAGGTCATAGGATAGAGCATTGAGAGCTCTTCTGTCCTCAATAAATACAGGAAGAATACAGAGCTGACAAGATAAAGTATTACACCTAATATCACATAATAATTCTTTAGGAAATCAAAAAAGATTCCCAGTAATCCCTTATAGAAATGCAGATGAAATTGAGCAGAACCTTTTTTCAGGAACAGAGAGCCAAAGCTTCCTATTAATGTGGCTATTATCATGAATATTATTGTTAATGCCAGTGATGCCATTTTAATTTTCTATAGTATGTTTTTTTTTAATCTTGAGCTTCCGTAGCCGATCAATGAGACTCCAATAATTATTGCTGTTATGCCAAGCCAGTTCAGTATCTTAACATGCTCACTAAAAAATATTATTGATAGAATATTGACCCATACAAATGATAATGCAATAAATGGATACACAAGGCTTAAATCACCGTATTTCAATGCCAAAATCATCAACAAAGAGCCGAGTCCGTAACAAATGAACCCGATCCATAACGGGATATTTATGATTATCTGATGGAAGCTATTGAGGTTCCCTGATGCTATCTTGAACAATATCTGGCCTGCAGAAGTGAATACTGTGCATAATGTGACTAATGTAATAGGCCGTATATTATTCATTGCCCGGATTCTTGCTAAATTTTTATTGATATGATGTCTTATCATTAATCCTCAAAATTGGTACTTCAAAACATAAAATATGACGACTATTAATGCGATCCATAAAAACATGCTTAGCATCAATTTCCAATCCTTGTATGAAAGTTCAGGATGCCTTGCTATCTCAGATCCAGAAACAGCCAGATTATAGTATCTGAATATGAAATATATTGCAAATGGCAATGTCAGAAGCAACAAATAAGTTTTCTGGAATGCAAACAATGAATATGCCATCAGCAGGCATGTTGTGGATATTATCATTAATCCATTAGTTGTCTGTTGGTCATAATATTTTAATACATACTTATGCTTTGTTGCATTTTCCTTAAGCATCTTAAGATCCGCATCTCTTTTTCCGACAACCAGGAACAATGCAAGGAAGAACGGGCAGATGATCAGCCATGGGGATATGAATACCTTGATAATGAATACTCCTGAAATTGCACGCAGGACAAAATTGATAGATATGACCAATATATCGATGATCGGCTCGTTTTTCAGGAATAAGGAATAGGCAAATGTGAGTAAGAATAATGCAATAATGAATATCAGAAAGTAAATGCCTAGGCTGATTCCGATAAATACTGATGCTGCAATGAAAATCAATGCCAATATTATTGCTTCAAATATTCTGACTTTTCCTGCTGCTAAAGGCCTTTTGCTTTTTTCAGGATGGACCTTGTCTTTTTTAATGTCAACAATGTCATTGATTATATAATTTGCAGATGAAATAAATGAAAGGCTCAGGAAACCTAGTAATGTCATCTCAATAATTGCCATATTGAACATATTTCCTGTAAAAAATATCGGCAGAAAGATAACAAGATTCTTGTACCATTGAGGTATTCTTGCAAGCTTAAGGTATTGTATTAGTCTCATTTTCATCTTTTATTATTTTTTATATTATTTTTTTGAGATGAGCTTATTCAGTTTAAATATTTTGACTATTTTAGTCAGTGCATGCACTATTATTGAGCTTTTTTTATTAGTATATAAAACTTTCCCTGATCTGAATGCTTCAAGGAACTGATGTCTCTTTGTAATGTCAAAATCCTTGCATTCAATAATGCTGTTCTTGAACTCCATAAGCCAGTGTGCGTCTGCTCCAATAATTGTCAATTTATTGTTCTTTTTTGCAAAGTGTTCTGATCTTTTATTATCCACATCATACATTGTCCTGGAATTATGTATCTCAATAAAATCCATCCTATGCTTGAGTTTTTTTAATATGTCATAATCAAGTTTTGAAGTCCTTAATCTGTCAAAAGGATGAGGGACAATGATTACTGCATTTTGCTTTTTGCAAAGATTTAATGTTTCATTAATATCAAGATAGGGCTTGACCTCTTTGTTTAGATAAAGAGCAATAATCTCTCCCTGCCGGGTCATGATTTCCTCGCCAACAATACAGGATCTTGATCCATATTTCTTTCTGTATTCAAGAGCGCCTTTGATTGTGTTATGATCAGTTATTATCGGAATGACATCAATCTGCATGCATTTTTTCCTGAATTGTTCAATGCCAATAAGACAATCTTTAGAATAATATGTATGAGTATGGAATAACAGCTTCATTTATTTGAACCTCTCAAATTTTCTTGTTTTTTGATGATTTCAGCAACTATCTCTCCAGAATCCAGTGCAACATTCATGTTTCTGATCTTTGGAAATGTTACTTGTATGCCTGCATGATACAAGCTTTTTAATGGACTGGTATATTTCGGACAATAGGATTGATAATCCTTGTCATATATTGGCTCTGCATATCTTTCCCTGAATACAAGACACCATTTAAGGTCCATATCTGGGAAATACTTTTTGAGTGTGCCAATATATAAGCTTTTGATCTCTTCATCGCTCTTGCCTAAATCTTCTTCACTTCCGCCATACCTCACGCACCAAGTAACCTTATCCTTATACTTATCAATTATCAATGAATGCTGATAAACAACATGGACTCTTTCATGAAAAAGATTTATCCAATACATCTTCTTGTTCAAGAAATCCTTTGTACCAAATGCCAATCCAACAACAGGAACATATCTTAATCTTGATAGCTTTTCTGAATAATCAGAAGGCAATCCTTTGCTGATCTTCAATAATTCAGGAATAGGGATTGTGTTCAATATCAGGTCAAATTTTTCAGTATGGATATTTCCATTGGAATTGAATGTGATCGTATTATCCTTGAAATCCACGCCTGTGATTTTGGTGCTTTTCAATACTCTGACCTTTTTCCTTATATCCCCCTCTAAACCATCTATCATTCCCTGAAGCCCCTTTTCTGGATATGTAAAAAGATCATAGCCCTCTTTTTCATAAAGCCTGTGTGCAAACTGTTTTGCAGAAATATTCTTCAAACTGATATTGAATTTATTTCTTCCATATAATTGCTTCCAGATCTTTTCCTTGACTTCTTTTCCTGCATACTTATTCATCCATTCATCAAGATCCTTTTCATCTGAGATCCTGTCAGGATTCAAAAGGAATATTGCATATAATCCAAAAAGCCCTAGCCTAAATTTTCCCCATAAAGACAAATGCTTGAATTTCAGCAAGCCTATAGGAGAATTGATATTATAGAGCTTAGTATCATAACCAAAAGCCATCTTTATCCTTAGCCATCTATTATTTCCAAGAAGATGATATTTCTTAAGATATCTTAAGGTTGTTTTATTCGACCTAACTATGTGATGATTGAATCTCGGAATTTCCTCTCCATTAAGCTTAAAGCTTGATGCCAAGCCACCAAGAAAAGGCGCATGCTCTAAAATAGTCATATCAAAATCCTTCTTGAGCTTATCAGCAGCAACCAACCCTGATAGGCCCCCTCCGAGTATAAATAGCTTTTTCATTTTAGTCTTTATTATTATTGGTTAACTTATCTGTATCATCTCTTTCCTATATCTATAGTATTCTGAATTATAAATCTCCTTTAATGCATCACTTAATTTAGTGTATTTAACTCCAAACTTTTTCTCCCAATCATCAAGCTTGAATATATCGCCTATTGTCATTGCTTGCAATTGATCTGGAACAAAGACTTGCTTTCTGAAAATGAAGCTATGCATTCTCAATAACCATAAAAATATTGGTATAGGAATTTTTATGAATATCCTCCCCAATCCTTTCTCTTTTGCTATTGTCTTTATGATGTCAATAAAATATATCTTCTCTTTTCCAATGATGTTATGTATATTATTATCAGGAGCTCTTTCAATTGTTTTCACAATAATCTTGCAGAAATCATTCACATACAATGGCTGTCTTATGTACTTTCCATGCCCTGGAACAGGAAATAAAAAGAATCTTTCCATTATATAAGTGATGTATCCTAAATGCTTGATGTCAAAGCAGCCATACATCAATGTAGGCCTGAATATAGTGTGAGGCATTGATGAATAATGCACCGCATTCTCACCAGCTCTTTTTGTATAAGTATAATTATCTTTGGCTATTGAAATTGCTTGAGAGGAACTTGCATGGATAAGATGCTTAATATAATATTTCTTGCAAGCATCAATCACATTATTTACAGAATCAATATTGTTCTTGATATATTGATCAGCATATCTTGATGCTATTTGGGATTGCAATTGAATAACAGTATCTGCGCCCTTAAAGTGCAATTCCCAATTTCCAGGCAATGAAAGATCAGCAATAAAAAACTCGACTTTAGGGAATATCTTTCTTGCAAGCTTGATATTATTCTCATTCCTATCTATTGCAATTATCTCATACCTATCCTGATCTATAATTGTCAATAGATTCATCCCAACTAATCCTGCAACGCCAGTAATCACTATCTTTGACTTATGCATAATGAGAGATAAAAATACTCCTATATAAATATTATCGATTTTATGGATTTTGTTTAATTATGCTTTACATAACCAAAACTTTTAAAAATACAAGCTCTATTCGTAGATCAGTGAAACACATGGCAAAACAAAAAGTGCTCATTACAGGAGGTTCTGGATTTCTCGGAATTAATCTTGTAAGGCATCTCTATAATAAGGGATATGATATTGCTGTTATTGATCTTGTGAAGTTTGATTATCCTGATATGAAAGACAAGATAACCTTTCTGCAAGGTGATATAAGGCATGTAAAGAGTGTTGAGAAAATAATGAAAGGATGCAGTTATGTAGTGCATTGCGCTGCTGCTCTCCCTCTATACTCTAAAGAAGAGATATTCACAACAGATGTAGATGGAACAAGAATTGTTTTAGAGGTTGCTGAAAAACATAAAGTCAGGAGAGCTGTGCATATTTCATCAACAGCAGTCTATGGCATTCCAGATCATCATCCATTGAAAGAAAATGATAGGCTTGAAGGTGTTGGCAATTATGGGCAAGCAAAAATACTTGCAGAAGAAGTCTGCCTGGAATTCAGGAATAAAGGAATGATAGTCCCTATTTTAAGGCCGAAATCATTTGTCGGCCCTGAAAGACTAGGAGTTTTTGCAATATATTATGATTGGGTGCATAGAGGAAAAAATATTCCAATAATCGGGACAGGAAAAAATCGTTATCAATTATTGGATGTTGAGGATCTATGCGAAGTCATACATACTTGCATTGTAGCAAATGAGAAAAAGGTTAATGACACATTCAATATCGGCGCGAGGCTATTCACGACAATGGCAGAAGACTTTGGAGCAGTGCTGAAACATAAGGGATCAGGAAAAAAAGTCATATGCATCCCTGCAGCTCCATTAATATTTTTATTAAGAGTCCTTGAATTCCTTAGACTATCGCCATTATACAAATGGGTCTATGAAACAGCTCCAGAGGATTCATTTGTATCAATAGAAAAGGCACAGAAACAATTGAAGTTCAAGCCAAAATATTCCAATAAGCAGGCATTGATAAGGAACTATGAATGGTATCTTGCTCATCTGGATGATTTCAAGAATCAGACAGGAGTCTCTCATAGAGTTCCATGGAAGCAGGGAATACTAAAAGTTGTAAGCTGGTTCTTTTGAGGAAATTCTAGAAAAAATGTATATTTCAAAATAATAATTTATTTTATAACAATAATGTTTACGAAATATTTATTTCAACAATCCAATAGCGTTCCTTATATGGCATTTGAGATCTGCAAAAGAATTCATGCCTATCAGCCTATGGAAAATATATGAAGGCCGCAGATAGAATCTTTTTATCGCTTTGTCTCTTAAAATTTTTATCTCCTTGGCAGAAAGGTTTTCATTGCCCATGATGACAAAGTTTCCTGATTGGTCCATATCATAATCTTTATCTTTGACTAATCCTTTTGCTAATGCTGTCTGTCTTAGCCTTGTGCCCATACGTGGAACTGGAGTATTGAAAGATGCAAAATCACTTCTTATCTGGATAGCAAAGTCAATGGTTTCATTTATAGTTTCTTCAGTATCTCCGGGCAATCCTAAAATAAATGTTCCTACTGTCCTGATCTTATATTTTCTGCATAGTTCAAAAGCAGTCTTGATCTGTTCTTTTGTAATGCCCTTATGGTTATCATCCAAAATCTTTTGGTTGCCGCTTTCCACACCAAACATGATTGTGTGGCATCCTGCTTTTTTCATGAGTTTTACAGAATGATCATTAGCAAGATCAACTCTCCAAAAAAATGACCAAGAGATCTTGAGCGGGATCATTTTTTTTAATAATTTCTCAGTCTCTTTTTTATTTATGCCAAATGTTTGGTCACTGAAATAGACTTCTTGTATGCCAAGGCTTTTTATATATTTCAGCTCTTTGATGACAGTATCCAATGGCCTTAACTTATAGCCTAAGGTTCCCATAATGCAAAAATCACATCTAAAAGGACAGCCATAAGATATCAGTGCAGTCGCAAATGGTTCATGCATCATGAAAGGAAATGTATATCTCTTGTTGTTAAACAGTTCATGCCGGGGTGTAGGGATCTCAAATTTTTGTATTGTCCGTTTACCAATAATTATATTGTTATTCTTGCGATATATCATGTTATTTGCATCATGGTCTGATAAATAATCCAGTATATCTCTTGTGGTGAAATCCAGGATACATGCATCCACATATGGATGTTGTTTGAGAATCCTTTGTCCGATCTCAATGAAAATATCTCCTGATCCGATGAGCAATGCATCAGTCTGTTTCTTTAGTTTCTTCAGAAAAATAAAATCTTCAGTATATGAGACTGCTCCGGCCAGAAATACTATGGCAAAAGGATTGAATTCTTTAATTCTTTTTATGCATTCCATATCATCAAGATTCTCAACCATTGCATCGATAATCCTAATATTATATCTTTCAGATACAATACCGCTCAATATCATAAAGTCCACTGGTTGATTGAGATAGTTGGACTTAGAAATCTTGCTACAATAATAATCCCTAAGATAAAGATTTTTTCCAGGAGGATTGAGAAAGACTATGTTCTTGTTTTGATCTGCATGATCTACCATTTTACTTTCCAAACAATAATCCTTGTGCCTGTAATGTCTGTCATGTCCGAAAATTTCTCAAAATGCTTGATGTTCTTGCCATCTAGATAGAACAATCTGGTGAACATGGAATCAATAAGCAATGGATCTGCAATCAATGATCTATAGATTGTTTCATTGCCCTGCTTATATGAAGCTAACAATGCACTTAAGCCAATAGTTGCATTAGTTGATTTATATTTCTTTGTGGTATTGTCCATTATCACTAATTCATTCATTGCTCCTAAAGATTCCTGCAGCCTATTGCCAGATTGATCATAAAATCCTAGAACAATTTGAGAGTTTTCTGGACTGCTGATATTGATAAGAGCTCTTTCCAAGACAACTGTTGTCTGGCCATTATTGCTTAAACCCATATTATAGCTGCATTGCACAATCTCTTCTTTATTAGGACAACCTATTGCGGTGCTCATTGCATATCCAGGCCATGGTGATATGTAATCATTCATCTGCCTGTCTGTTGACAATGACTGGACATCATAATAAATCCTTGTAGCTTCTTCATCAGAATAATTAAACCTTTCTTTTAGTATTGTTATTGCTTCCAGCAAGGGTTTTGGTTTGGCATTGCTGATGATAAATGCCTTGTCAAAATCCCATAATCCAAAATGTGCCCAGACTCCTGCTTTTCCGACCATATCCTCAGAAGTAATGAAGTAATTCTCAGGAGGATCGCAATGGCTATACTGTACTAATTCCTCTGCATTATCGAATCCTAAACTGGCCAAATAATCGATAGTCTCTGCTTTGTCCATCATTATTGCCTGTTTCACCACATTCTGACTCACTTCTGTATCCATATATTTCTCATTGATCTTTTCAAAAAACGTGTTAGCCCCGCAATCAAGCATTCTTAGAATTGCTATTGCCTCTTTCTCATTATTTGTTTGAAGTATTCTCCCAAGCCAATGTGCCTGAGGAGTATTTTGAGATGCTCCGTCTGCAGTCACTCTTCTGTCTGCATAATATTTAAACCAATGACCAAAATCCCACCATGAATTGATTATTGCATCAGGCTTTGATTCATCCCTAATTTTTATTAACGAATCATACCATCCTTTGGTTATTGATGGGACAAAACTCTTGCCTGAATCAATGCCTATCTTAATAGGACTTATAAGTATTAGACATAATATCACAAAAATACTGACTTTTGCCAATAATCCTCTTATCTTGAAATCCTCCATCAACCATCTTGTAAAATATTGATAGATGTATCCGATTGTTACTCCAAGTGCAATAGAGAATGCTGGTATGAGCAATAATATGAACCTCACTCCTTTAGTGCTTGCAAATATCATTCCTAAAAACCAGATAGTCAATAAAAATGCAGGCTTTACATCAACAGCTGATTCTTTTTCTCTGAGTAGCATTATCACTGCTGCTGTAACTGGAAGAGCCAAGATAAGCATATAAGTGAATTTGCTAATGCTTAATCCGCCAGAAGAGATAAGATAGAAATATACCATTGCAGAAATTCCTATAAGTATGTATTCCTTGAAGTCTGGCTTTTTCTTGATCATTGTAAAAATTATTCCTAATAATGCCAGAGCGAATATTATGGGTGTACCGAAAGACAATTGGCCTACAATAGAGCCAATATCTGCCTCATTAAGTTCAGCTACAGTAGTATAAACATTAGGCCAAAGATTAGAATGTGTTGCAATCTTTAGAGTAGAGGCTGCATGTAATGGTGCAGTAATTGCTCCGCTAAAATTCTGGAAAGAGGTAAATAATGATACAAAGATTCCAGATGATACTATCAGCAGCAAGAATATCAATCCATTATGCAACAATTCTTTAGTTATTGTCTTGCTTATATGCTTGTGCATGAGATAATTCTTGATGACTTCAAAAACTAAATATGCGGCAACTGCAACCAAGATGAACAGGAATATATACCACCAGCCGCTCCATGCAAAACTGAATAATCCGATAAACAATCCTGCAACTCCGCCAAGCACTATTTTTTTCATGAGGTTTCTAGATTCATATGCCTCTAAGAATATCCATAAGATAATCAGTGGAAACATAATATTCCAGATATCAGTATCTGAACCTAAAGTTCTGGTGATGAACAATGGACTTAATGCAAGGAACATGGCTGCAAAGAATCCTGCCACATCATTCATGAGCCTTCTACCGATAAAAAATGCTGCAATAGCAGCAATCACTGCCAAAAGAGTTGGCAGATAGAATTGGGCTTGCATAAGATTAACAGATGGACTGAAAAAGTGAAGGAATTTATATAGATAAACAATGCCATAGGGATGCATGACTGTCTCAACATTCAAGCCAAGCGGAGCCACCATGTGATTATCTATGCATTTGCCCTCTCTTATCTCATCGCATATAGTGCCTTTATTGTTCAAATTGGTTGCTTGTCTTAAGTAATAATAAGAATCAAGATCTCCAAGGAATGTGTACTGCTTATTGTTTTCCTCATATCTGAAACCTGTCTTGAAATATTCTGAGGTTTGTTTAATCTGGTTTTTAAGGTCGTTTTGATTTGCTTTCTTAAATTGGCTAAATTGATCATTCACCAAGGCTTGTCTTTGCTGGCTTGGCAAGTTAGGATATTGCGTGTCTACCTGTTGTGCTATGGAATTCTTATAATAATTTTCCATTGAGTTTTCAGCCCAGGCATCTGTAGCTGGCAGGTATTGTGGCTGAAGCCTGATAAAAATAGTCAATATAACAGGTATAAGTATTAACAATGTTGTTAATAGGATCTTGTTGCGCTTATCATTGCTGAAAAATTTCCTGGCATTAGAGAAATCAAAATCAATATTTTCTTCATCTCCTTCTGCAGAATCATGATGTTTCTCATGATGCTCAGCAGTGTGTTCTCTTGGCTTTTTATCTTTTCCAGAGAAGAAATTTTTTATTTTAGAAAAATCTATCTCAACATCCTCTTCAGAGTCTTTATCATTTAGGGATTTATCATGTACTTTATCTTGTAGATTGGACTTTTTTTCTTTATCTTCTTCAACATCTAAGTTTTTAGTTTCCTTATTATTCTTATTATGTTCTTTGACATGCTTACTGTCTTTGCCTGAGAAAAAACCTTTTATTTTTGAGAAATCAATAGATATATCATCTTCTTGAGCTTCCTTATCATCAGGTTTGTTCTTATCATGATCCATTAAAATACCACCCCGATAAAAACTTATGTTTATAGATTCATTTATAAGTTTTACTAAATATACTGTCGGGAATGTTAATTAATAAGTTAATACATATGGAAGATTTTCAAAAGTAATAAATATAAGTGGATATCTACACGACTTATGAGATTGTCTGCGTGCATTGTCGCATGGAATGGTGAGGGTAATATCAGAGAGTGTCTTGAGAGCATTAAGGATGTTGCGGATGAAATAATTGTAGTGCATGATGGTCCATGCAAAGACAAGACCATTGAAATATGCAAGCAATATACAAAAAAGATATTTATCAGGCCATATATCGGAGAGGCAGAGCCTCATAGGCCTTTTTCTTTCAAGAAGGCTACAGGTGACTGGATTCTTTGGATTGATCAAGATGAGCGTCTGGGTGATGATATTAAAAAAAATATCAGAAAACTGATAGAAGCAGATGATGTTGATGCATATTCTTTTATATGGCCAGTTAAATACAAAAATAAGAATCTTAGTAAAGGCTTTTTTTCAAAAGTCAGTAAGCGTGTTCTTTTTAGAAAGAATGCCATAAATGATTTCAGAGGACTGCCTAATGAGACATTGCATGTTAGAGGCAGAACTGTGAATACTGATTATAGGATGATTCATTTGCAGCAAGGAGAGAGAAATACTTTGCATATCTTCTTTACAAGAACATTAAGAATAGTGCATATTCATGCAGAGCAGTTAGCTAAGAAAAAAATAACCAGAAAAATATTCATTTGGTATTTTTTTAAAGCCTTTATTTGGTTTTTCCTTTATTTAGGATATTATTATGTATGGAAGAGAGCTTTTACTACACAAGCTGATCGCAGCATATC
>DUIB01000054.1 GCA_013330595.1 Candidatus Woesearchaeota archaeon
GATCAAAATGGATCAAAAAAATCTTAATTTTATTGTTGCAACATGCGCATTTGTTCTAGGAGCAATATTTGTATTGTCAAATCCAAGAGACATTACAGGTAATGTTATAGGCGCTTCAGGGCCGGGAGCTACATTGACTGTAGTTATGGGAGTTGTATTGATTATTGCTTCGAGTGCATTCTTCATGTTCACAATAAATCACGAGGATACACATCTTGAAAGGCTGATAAGAGAGACAAAGAACCATGAAGAAGTCAAGGAACAACTAAAAGAGCAAGAGACTAAAGAGAAATATAAAGAAAAATAAATGAATAATTTTTTTCTTGTACAATCTACTATTTCAATATTCTATTATATTTATATGTTTCTGGCTCCACAACCGCATCCACCGCCATTTGCTCCGCATGATCCTGCAGGCGTATTTGAGACTGGAGCTGCTGTGATTTCTGCTGGTGCATTAGGATTTGATTCATCAATGACAGTAAAACTGCCATGATACATGTTCATTGAGCATGCAATGCCTATAGTTCCTGTTTTTGTTGGTGTGAATTCTATAATGTTATCTCCTGTTTTGACATACTTTCTTACCCCAAAATCCTTTATTACTACATCCCTTGCGCATCCAACAACTGTGTTAAGATCAGCAGTCATTCTTACAGGAATGCCTTTCTTTAATATTGCAGGCTCTGTAGCATAATTATAGTTTTTCATGTAAAGCCTTACTTCCTGAATTTGTCCATTAGTATTGCTTGCTGTGTTTCCTACAGTATTTCCTAATGTATAGGTGCTCTGTATAGTGCTATATGCTTGAGCTTTGTTTATATTCAATACTGCAAAAATAGCTAGAGCAATGATTATCAATCCTGCTCCTCCGATGATAAAATATTTTGTTTTCATTTTTTCCTCCATTATCATTATTGTTATCGCCTAGCGAACGTTAGTTTTGTTTATCAATAACAAATAACTCGGCATACAATCTGCTCAACATCTATGTGAGCGCGATAACAATATATCTTTTCCTCCTTATGCGAATATCGGCGATTTTGGCCCATAGACCATTATGACTATTAGCAATGCTGCAATTATTATGCATGCACTTACGAATGTCAATAAATCAATGTTCTTCCTAACTAATTCTCTATTGCCCTCAACTGCTTCTTCATGATACATCTTGATGAAACCCCATAATAATATTAGATTCAACAATACATAGAAAGGCATGAATATCATTATCCTGTCAGTAAATATCATCACAGAAATCATAGGTCCCATTGTTCCTCCCATAATGCCTGCCATCAGTCCCTGAAGCCAAGACATTGTGCTTTTTGATGAGAATCCAGCAATAATGCCTCCTATTGATCCAAGTATCATTCCTGCCATTGCCCCTGTGAAATATCCATTAGTTGCTCCAATGACTGCTCCTATCATCATACCTATCTGCATTCCAATAGTCATTCCAATCATCATTCCAGTCATGCATGGAACTTTGGTCTTATTGAGCAGAACATATAATATTGACATTGAGATTGAAACAACACTTATGTTTAGGTACAATAGCCATATCCCATATTTTGTGAAGAATTCTGGAATGAGCTTAAACCATCCTACATACGCCAGCAATTCAATTAGTATTAAGACTAAGAAAGCAACTGCCCCATATTTCAAAACCTTATGATATGTGTTATCATACTTTAATTTATTTTCTGACATGGTATCCCTCTCCTTCTATTGATTTTATTATTGCATTTTCTTTCTTATCATCAAAATCAACTGTTACAGTGTTATTTATTAAAGATACATCTACTTTTTTTACACCATCAACTTCCGATAAAACATCTTTTATCAGCATCTCACAGCTCTTGCAATGCATACCTTTAACATTGAATGTTTTTTTAGTCATGAATTTCACCTCAGACTGTGTTATTGCCCCCCGAGCATTTGTTTATATCATCAAAACCAAATAACTCGACATATAATCGATAACACATCTATGCGAGCGCAATAACATGCTCTGAGTATCCTTTTTATACTTTATGAATTATAGAAGAATGAAACCCTTTATAAATATAGATGTGAAACTAGTTACGGGAAGGATCATATTAGAATAAATTAGTGAATTATTCTTTTTTTTCTGTTTTTATGCTTGAAAGAACACAATTAATTTCGTCATATGTAATTGCTTCATCAGATATTCTTTTCTTTACATCTTTTAATGAATCTGCTTTGCTCTTCATGTTTTGCTTGATATAGTTTATTTTATCTTTTGGCAAAACATCATTTATCTTGCATTGATGATGTTCTATTAGCTTGGCTAAGTGCTCCCAGACTGTTGATTCCTTGATGTTTCTATGTTGAGCTATTTGCTTGATAGTCATTCCTTTTTTGTATAGTTGCAATGTCTTTTGTGAGCTGAATTGGACATTGCTTGATTCTGTTCTTTTTAGATAGTTTTGATGCTTTTTGGTATTTATTGACTTAGCTGATTTTATTATTGGAAAATTTTTATTTATTTCTCTGATTAAATGCCGCTTATATTTGTACGTGTCGGCGTAGCTTATGTGTGCTATCCATCCTTCGAATTTTTCTATGACTCTTTCTCTCTTAATGACGCCTTCGTTATATTCTTTTTTGAGTTTATTGAATTTTCTCTCGAATTTTTTGAGATTCTTTTTTCTTATGAGCTTATGATTATAGAATATCCTAAATCCTAGAAAGTTTGCTCCTTTTTGTAACTTTAAGATTTTTGATTTGTCAGGATGCAATTCTAGCGATAATTTCTCTTTTAGGAATTTATTGATTTCTTTCTCATATTGTTGGAGTTGATCTATAGAACCGTGCAGTATGATGAAATCATCAACATATCTTATATAATATTTTGCCTTCAAAAAATGTTTTACATATTGATCTAGTTCGTTGAGATAGACATTTGCGAAGAATTGAGATGTAAGATTTCCTAGTGGCATGCCTTTTCCTGATTCTATTGTTTTGTGATTGTCGAAAATTTGTTTGATGAGCCAGATGACTTTTTCATCTTCTATTTTTCTTGCTAAGATGTTGAAAAGAATTTGATGATCAACCGTATCAAAATAATGTTTTATATCTGCTTTTAGAAAGTAGCATGCTTTGTGATTGTTTTTTGAGACTTTTCTTTTGAATTCGTCAAATCTTTCAATAGCTTTTAGTGTTCCTTTCATTATTCTATTAGCATACGAATCATAGATGAATGTCTTGTCGAATATAGGTTCTATAATATTACATATTGCATGGTGGATTACCCTGTCCCTAAAATCTGACTTTGATATTTTTCTTGTTTTTGGGCCTCTAATTATGAATGTCTTTAATGGTCGAGGTTTGTAAGTTTGTGTAATTAATTCTTCCTGGAGTTGCAGAAGATTTTCTTTTAACTTTTCCTCAAATTCAATAATGTAAGGTTTTAATGTTTTGTGTTTTCTCGCTTTTGTGAACGCTTTTTCTAGGTTTTCATAATTGCATATGTCTTCATACAAGTTTTTCATGTCGAATTATTACTGTTTTTTTTTGTTTATTTATGAATTATTGTCCTTTTTATAAGATTTTCAATTTCATTATCGCAGAAATTAATAAACCACTATTGAGTGGTAAAATAATCGAAAACTTTATAAATAGTTATGTTTTACCTGGTTAAAAAGAAATTATGTAGGAGGTTAAAATGGTTTTTATACTTACACAAAAAAAGGAAATTACTGTAGGCACAGCTACTGATGCTTTGCGTCCTGATAAAGCAATGGCTGCAGTTGAAAAGATGGTCGGCAAGAAAGGTCATATTTGGACTATTCCTGATATTGTCGATAATAGGCTTTATGCACCATTTGACGATCCTGCATGGACTAATTGGTTTACTGGAATGGCTGAAGAAGATCATGGCACTGATAATAAAGGCAATAAAGTTTATATGGTTGCTATTGGCGAGAAATCAATGGCTTTGAACAATTCTGAAAGAATAAAGAGAGCTTATGATAAGAATGAGTTTTTGAATTATGGATTTGCAAAGCTAGATCCTGAAGAATTCGCAAGATTATTGAAATATGCTGTTCCTCTTGAAGAGATTAAAGAAGGAAACTTGACGCTTCCTGAAAGCTATATTATTGTTGAAAAAGTCGATAAGATGGTTTTTAATAAGAGGGGATATGTTCCAATAGGTAAAAAAGCCAAGCAAGATAGATGGAAAGACACTCTTAGGACAGATGATAGATTCTTAATGATCGTTGGAAGTGAAGAGAGGAGAACGAAATTGCTTGACAAGATAGAGTCTAAATGGGATACTTATGGAAATTTCCATAGAATATCTGATGTTGATTATAGTGTTCCACAGGGGCGCTTAGTGCAGGCGAACGTCAACAATTTTGGCTTCAATGGCTGCAACGGCATCTACCTCAATGCGCGTCTTGTCGGGGGTAGCGCCGGAGGCGCAGTTGCGCAAAAAATAACTCACAAAGAGTTTTTGGAAAACAGAGTCGCAAATGCGTATAATAAGAGAAACGACATCCTGACCAATGATGGAAGGTATATATTTATATCTAATGAACGGCTTGAAAAATAAGCAATAGATTTTTATATTATTCTTTTTTTTATTTGTTTAATCCCGGCACTTTGCATGATTATCCGTAAGAATTGTGCGATTTAAAGTAGCTGGACTACACGCTCTTTTGCTAAGGCATATGCGGATATGCTATAAAATTCAATTGCAACAGAAATGAAGCAGTGGTGAAAACTCGAGGCTTAAGAGCTAATCTAGGGGCGCTTAGTGCACGCGAACAACAACAATAATGGCTTCAATGGCAACAACAACATCAACAACAATGCGCGTCTTGTCGGAATAGTCAAGCTATTGCTGGGAGAATTTAATTCTGCACAACAAAAAACCAAAACCTTTATATATGAGTTACCTATTAGGTAACTATATGACTATCGAAATTCCACAGTATGGATTGAAGGCTTATGCCTTGTTATTCTCAAGGCATGGCATTAAAGGAAGATTCAGGCAGTCTGAATTAGATTGGATTGTATCAGAAAGCATGAAGAAGAAGATCTTTGCATTATTGTTAAGAACAGGATGGATAAAGAAAAATCAAGATAAATCCTACTCCTGTGAGAATCCGTCAGATGCAATAACAGGATTATTGAAATTCAGGGTTCCAGAAATAATGAAAAAAGCTGAAAGGGATTATTCATTCACTCAATTGTCAGCAGTAGAGATATGGTCGGATTTCTCATATGTTCAGCGAGGCTTGGAAAAATCTCCTTATTGTATCAAGGTCTTGAAAAAAGACTTAAAGTATTGGAAAGAATTCTTCAACAGACATGAAATAAGGAATTACATAAATATAGGAATGTCTGTTGGTGAGTTTGTTATAATGATTCCTTTGAATAAGTTTTCTTTTGTTGAGAAACACAGTTTCAAGGTTGATAAATTAAAAGAAACTATGAAATATGCAAAATCATATGATATTTATGATCGTCCACTAGCCTATATAGTGAAGAAATATGACAATTGAATAGACTCTGTAATTTCTCGTCCCTTTCATCAGGTATGCTCGCGTAAGATTTATGAAGGAGAAATGATTTCTACCCATCTATGGATAATGCTCTGGCTGTTTTTGATGAAAAAAATAGCGCTCTCTCGTTTGAACCGTAAACTATTTAAATGTTGTCGAAATAACAACGTTCGTTGTCAAAATGAGAACACTAATAAAAGATGCATATTGGAAAGTATTAAAGGAATTTTACAGGAATAGAAACACGCCTCTGCATCTTAGAGAGATTTCAAGAAAGATCAAACTGGATCAAAGCGCATTAACAAGGCATTTGAAGAATCTTACAAGAAACCGTATACTTGTTTTTAAGGAAGAGGGAAACCTAAAAAAGTTTTCAGTCAACAAAGGCTACACCAAAAATATCTTCCCATTGTATGATGAAGAAAAACTTGAGTCATTGCCATTGCTGAGAAGGAATGCCATAAGATTTTTCATGCAAAAACTTGAAGAGAAACCAGTGCTGGCAATTGTCTTCGGGTCAACTGCAAAAGCCACGTTCACTGAGGAATCAGATGTAGATATAATCATGATATTTAACAAAAAGACAGATACTGGGAAAGCAAGGACATATGCTGAAGCTCAAACTGGAATAAAAATAAGCGAGTTTCAAATGACATATAAAGACTTCACAAGAGAAATAAAACTAAAGGAGGATCATGTCATACAATCTGGCATTGAGATAGGATTTCCTATATATAACAACTCATTATATTACGAGGTTCTAAACAATGAATGAACGCGCATTAAGAAGATTATTAGAAGATAGAAAATTTCTGGAATTAAAAATAAAGACATATGAAGAAAATAATGCAATAACAAAAAATTCGACAAAAGCCGAGACAAAAGGTCATTTGGAAAAGGCCAGGCATAACAGCGATTTCATAAAGAGCATAAATCCTGAATACAATGATTGGAAATTAATATCCTGCTACTATGCAGCATATCATGCAGCATTGGCTCTTATATCTACAAAGGGTTTGATGTCTAAAAATCATGATGCAACTTTATGTCTAATAATTAAGCATTTTTACAAATCAGGATTGTCGAAAGAGGATATTGAGTTATTAAACCTGCTTGATGCACAAGACCTGTTGTTCTATGTGGAATCTGAGCAAAAAAGAGAAGATGCACAATACTCAACAAAAATAAAATATGACGCAAAAGATGTTGAGAAGATAAGAATAAAGACATTGCTGTTCATAAGCAAGGCAGAAGAGATTGTGAAAGGCAAATAATATTATAAGAAATGATTCACTTATTCTATGTATAATGTCAGGTAAGAAAAAGCACTGAAAAATGAAGATTTTTATTACTTGGTAAGAAATTGACATTTTGTCGATGACTGAAATTGTTACTTCAAATCTTCTTTCCTCTCAACAACAATGAATTCGTCACAACCGATACACTTGAAAGAGCCATTGCTCCTCCTGCAATTATCGGATTAAGCAGCCATCCTGTAAATGGATAGAGAACTCCTGCAGCTATTGGTATTCCTAAAACATTATAGAATAATGCCCAGAACATGTTCTGTCTTATCTTGTTCATTGTCATCCTGCTTAATTTGATTGCTTTAGGCACATCTGAAAGATTGTTTTTCATCAATACAATATTTCCTGTCTCCATTGCAACATCTGTTCCAGAGCCCATTGCAATGCCAATATCTGCTTGTGCTAATGCTGGCGCATCATTAATGCCATCACCGACCATCATAACAACATTATTTTTCTTATCCTTATTATTTTTGTTGTCTGTTATGTCTTTTTGCTGTAATTTCTTTACATATGATGCTTTATCTTCTGGAAGAACTTCTGCAAACACATTCTTAATGCCTGCTTGTTCTGCTATTGCTTTTGCTGTTCTTTCATTATCACCAGTAATTAAATAAACATCGATGTTCATGCTCTGAAGTTTTTTGACTGTTTCTTGAGCATTATCTTTTATTGTATCTGCAACAGCAATCAATCCAAGAACATTCTTTTCAGACAGTATCATGACTGTTTTTCCTTGGGATTCTAATGAATTTATCTTTTCAATGATTTTCTTATCAACCTTGATCTTGTTTTTGTTTAGCAATTTCTGATTTCCGAAATGATATTTCTTTTTATTTAATGATGCACTTATTCCATATCCAGGAATTGCCTTGAATGATTTTGCTGGCTGCAATTTTAGCTTTGACTCTTTTGCCTTATTGACTATTGCATCTGCTAATGGATGCTCTGATCCTGATTCAATACTTGCAGCAATCATCAATAATTGCATACCAGAAATCTTTGATAATGGGATAGTATCTGTCACTTCTGGCGTTCCATTGGTTATTGTTCCTGTCTTGTCAAATATGACATATTTTGTCTTATGTGCTATTTCAAGAGAATCAGCACCTTTGATTAAGATGCCTTCTTTTGCACCTTTTCCTGTACCGACAATGATTGATGTCGGCGTAGCTAATCCTAGAGCGCATGGACACGCAATAACAAGAACAGCGACAGCTGTTAGTAATGCGAACTGGAAATCCTTGCCGAAAATAAAGAACCATGCGATGAATGTTAGGATTGCAATTACTAATACTATTGGCACAAAATATGCTGATATAGTGTCTGCAAATCTTTGTATGGGAGCTTTTCTTCCCTGAGCATCCTCAATCAATTTTATTATATGAGATAAAGTTGTATTCTCTCCGACTTTAGTTGCTTTAAATTTAAAAGATCCATGCTTGTTGATTGTTCCTCCAATCACTTTATCATTTTTGTTTTTCTCTAATGGAATACTTTCTCCTGTGATCATCGACTCATCAATGCTTGAATTTCCTTCAATGATTATTCCATCTACTGGAATTTTTTCGCCAGGCTTAACAATCAATGTATCTCCCTCAATGACTTCATCAACACTTATCTTTAATTCCCTGCCTTTTCTGATTACAGTGGCTATTTTTGGGCTTAGTTGCATCAAGCTCTTTATTGCTTCGCTAGTCTTGCCTTTTGCCCTTGCCTCAAGATATCTTCCTAGAACAACAAATGTTATTAGAATTGCAGAAGTCTCAAAATATTGTCCAAGTTCAGGATTAAAGAATAATGTATAGACACTATAAACATAAGCAGCTGTTGTTCCTATTGCAATCAATGTATCCATGTTTGCTGTTTTTGCTTTTAATGAGACCCAGAAACTCTTATAGATGTCTGATGCTACTATGAATTGGACAGGAGTCGCTAAAAGGAACAGAATAAACTCTGCATATGGAATCATGATGTTTAAAGGCATGAAGATCATTCCGATAATGAATGCCGGGATTGCAAATATTAATCCAAGAATGAAATTATCCCTGTATTTCTTTATTTCAGCCTGCTGTTCTTGCTGTACCTTCTCTACATCAACTTTTCCAGAGCTGATTAATGCATCATATCCTTTAGATTGGACGATTTTTATGAGCTCATTATCATTAAGTTTTGATTCATCATAAATAATTAAGGCTTTTGCAGTTGCATAATTAACATTGGCCTCCTTAACACCTTCTGTTTTGGAAAGAGATCTATTTATGAGTGATGCGCAGCTTGCGCAATGCATTCCTTTGATGTCTAGATCTGTTTTTTTCATATCAACACACCATTCATGTTCTTGATTATTGAATCCATCAGTATTATCTCTTGAGATTGTACATTAATTATATTCTCTGCTAAGGATTGCACCTCTGACCTTGGATAAGTCTTCAAGACCTTCTCAGCCATCATGATAGCATCTTCATGATGCTTGATCATGCCTTTAAGGTATAAGATGTCTCTTTCCTTTGATGCTTGGCTTGAAAGCTTAGGCATCATGCTCTTACTATTTATTTGCTTGCTCTCAGGATACCATTCACTAAGCCATGATTCCAACAACGATATTTCTTTCTCTTGAGCATCAACAATATTATTGGCTAAATCCCTGACCTTTTGATCCTCCGAATTCAACATAATCCTAGAGCTAATAACAGCCTCTTCATGATGAATGATCATCTCCTTGATGAATTCTTCCTCATCATAACCCATCAAGTATGCATCAGTGATGAAATAAGCTATACTCCCAACTATCATGACAATCAATGCTAATGCAACAGCAATCTTCTTATCCCTTAAAATACCCATAAAATCATACTCCAAGTATCCTTTTTATATCTTATGGAAGATAGAAGCATGAAACCCTTTATAAATGATGTTGTGAAACGACATTGTCTATTAAACGAATGAT
>DUIB01000034.1 GCA_013330595.1 Candidatus Woesearchaeota archaeon
TTCTCTTCCTATCTTTCTATGGTCTCTTTTCTCTGCTTCTTCCATCATCTTTAGGTATGCATCTAATTCTTTTTTATCATTGAATGCAACACCATAAATTCTTTGCAGTTGCTTGTTTTTTGCATCTGCTCTCCAATATGCTCCGGCAACTTTTGTTAATTTCCATGCTTTTAATTTTGAAGTGCTTGGAACATGAGGACCTCTGCATAAGTCAATGAATTCTCCTTGCTGATAGGCAGTTATCAATTCAGTATCAGGCATTTCATTTATCATTTCTATTTTGTATTCATTTGTTGCAAATAATTTCAATGCCTCTCTTTTAGTCAATTCTTTCCTGAAAACTTCTAAATCCTCTTTTACTATCTTTTCCATCTCCTGTTCTATAACTCTTAAGTCTTCAGGAGTGAAATTCCTATCAGAATCAACATCATAATAGAATCCATTCTCAACAACAGGGCCAATAGTTAATTTAGTTCCAGGATATAACCTTAAAAGAGCCTGAGCCAATAAATGAGCAGATGAATGCCTTATTGTGTCTAATCCTTCAGGATCCTTCCCTGTTAGAATCTGAATCTGAGAATCCTGATTTATCTTGAATGAAAGATCAACAACATTCCCATTGACTTTGGCAGCAACAGCCTCTTTAGCTAGGTGAGGAGAGATCTTCTCTGCAATCTGCATTGCTGTGCATTCATTCCATTCTTCATGTGAGCCGTCTGGAAAGATTATTTTAACCATAGACATAGAGATAAAATGATAATTTAAAAATGTTGTCAATAAATTTATAAAACAATCTGTATTCTCTGAAGAATGATAAAAACTTTGCTCATATGGTGCGGATTAACATCAACAGTATTAGCTCAACAATTCAATCAAGTATATATGAGATATTTCTCAGGCGAATTGGCAGAGGGTATTTATTCATACAATTATTTTGAGACATACAATGATATGCATTATTTGAGTTCATTAATATCAAAGGATCTTTCAAATTATCTATCTGAAAATATTCCTACAGAGATAGGCCCTGTAATGGATTTAATAGTCGAGCGTGACAAAGAATGGACAAAAGAAATAGGACTAGGATTATATGTTCAAATCCCTACACCTGATTTTGCATACAGTGAATTGTATTATCTTCCTGTATGGTTAAAAGATAAAACTCAGGTTATTGGATCAACATCATCAATAGATTTAACTGAAAAAGTATCATTATATTTATCAATAGAATTCATACTAAAAAATAAAAAAACCCGATTTTCTTCTATAGATCTTTCAATAGAAAAAAGTTTCTGATCTATCGCTTATCAACTTTATACATGAACGTATTCCTTTTGCCTGTATTCTTGTATTTTATGATGTTTGTTTTACGAAGCTTCTTCAAGGACATTGTTACAGATCCTATTGATACTTTTAATTTCTCAGAAATCTCTCTTGAAGTGAACCATTTGCCTTTGTTCTTGCATAAAAAATCATAGACTTCTTGTTGACCCATTTTACTTACCCCCTAAACTCGATAAGAATGTGAATTCTGATAACTATTTAAGCTTTTCCTTTTCACTCGACAGTTATAGCCGCTTTAAAAATGAATATTTATAAATGATGCCAGAAAAATACGATTTTTAATTCACATCACAACTAATCCGACAATAATCAGGATCAATCCAATACCGACCGCTGCCCAGGCAAATATCATATCGCTGGATAAGTGAGAGAAATAATTAATAGTATCATTGTACATCTTCTCAAAATCAATCTTTATTGTCTTTGACATTATTTATTCACTCCTATTGCTTTGCTTGTCTTGAAACTGCAATGAGGACATACAAATTCCTGAAATGTTGTATTGCCAGAATTCAACTTGATCCCTTTCTTCATCTCTGTCTTGCATTTTGGGCAGATCTCCATCATATCACCTTATATTTCTCTGGAAGTGATTGTTTATATAGTTTCTGAAAAATTTATAAACAATTTATGAATTCCATAACTATGAATCAAACAGAGAATATCAGTTTTACACCAGAAGAAAAAAAAGTAATAGCAACGCTTGATACACCGAGAAAGATTCATGAATATCTGCAGACGCAGATAAAATATGAAAAGCAGGATGATATGCCACAAGAACAGCAAACCAATAGATCTTTTAGAAGAGTTCTGAGAGACAAGAAGGCTCATTGCTTGGAGGCAGTTTTTTTTTCTGCAGCTGTCATGAAAGCTCACGGATATCTACCGTTATTTGTTAATCTTGATATTTTTTCGATAGATATGCCTCACAATATTTATGTGTTTAAAGACAAATATACTGGAAGATATGGTAGTCTGGCAATCTCTAGAGATCCAATGCTTTGGGGAAGAATGCCAGCATATAATACCTTTGATGATTTGATTGATTCTTATTATTATGTTTATACCGAATATATGGATATATTTGCTGCAGGAAACCCGAAGGATGCTAGAATGACTTTAAGAGGACACAGTGCAATAATCAATCTTAGAGATTATGAAAAAAAAGGAATAGATTGGATTTTAGGAGAAGAAAATTTAGATATGATTGAAGATGACTTATTCAAAACAGTTTATAGAAGACTACATTCGAAAAATGGCCTATCGAAGTTTTATAAATCCCCTAATGGATTGAATGCAATAAAAATCAATGATAAGGAAGCAAGCAAGTATAGATTCAATATTTAATTCTACAATATTATTATATTTATCTTCTACCGTAGATGTATCTCTAACACATCCTTATCTAACAATGTGTGTTCTAGCATCAATCTCTGTCCTGGAAACTTTGATGATTTGCCCCAGATCCTGCAGAACTTGAATTTTGCAACAAAATCCTTATGAAGCTTGTTGCATATGTCCTGGACTTTTGCTCCTCTGAATATTATCAATGGGACTTTCATATCAGCCTCTTTTCCAGGCTCTTTTAAGTAAATCCTTATCAAATCCAATTTCTCGAAAATCAATTCTTTTAATCTCTCAATATATATCTTATCCTTAGCTGATATTGCAAGATCTGCTTTTAATGATCTAACAACTCTTTCAACCTGATGCTCATTTGCTAAGTCTATCTTATTTATTATTGTCAATGCAGGGATATATTTTTTATTGCCTTCAACAACATCAATCAATTCATCGACATCAATATTGCTTCTTATCACAACATCTGCATTTATTATTTTGAATTCCTTCAATACAATCTTCACTGTCTCAAAATCAATCTTAGCAAGCTTGACTGTAGATGCAACCTTCAAGCCACCTGTCATTGTCTTGACAATTTTTACATCAGGCTTTTGCTTATTAAGTCTGATGTTTGAATCATAGATCTCTTTCAATAATGCATTATGATGTTCAGGCTGGTTGACATCAATCAACAATAATGCAAGATCAGCACTTCTCATTACACTCAAGACCTCTTTTCCTCTTCCTGTTCCTGTAGCAGCTCCTCTGACAATTCCAGGAACATCAAGAACCTGGATCTTTGCATCGTTATATACCATTGTTCCTGGAACAACAGTAAGTGTTGTGAATGCATAAGCAGCTGTCTTTGACTCAGCATTTGTCAAATCATTAAGAAGAGTTGACTTACCAACAGATGGAAATCCTATTATGATTACAGTCCCATCACCGCTCTTCCTAACATCATAACCTTCTGGTTTTTTCCCTCCAGATCCTCTGGATTCTTTTCTCTCCTTAAGTTTAGCAAGCTTGGCTTTCATCAAGCCAACAGCATGCTGAGTGCTTTTATTGTACTTAGTCTTAGCAATCTTGTCCTCAAGTTCTTTAATCTCATCATTATATTCAGGCATGATTATGATTATTTTATGTGATTTATTAAATTTACTAAATATATTTTATTTGCATTATTGTTGACTAAGTGCTAAACACATCTAAAAAACATAACATTTAAATATTTCAATAAACTATTTTTGTATATGAAAAAGAGGCATTTAGTT
>DUIB01000046.1 GCA_013330595.1 Candidatus Woesearchaeota archaeon
CATTTGACCGGTGGTTCTTGACAGGAAAAAAATTAAAAAAAAAATTATTCAGGAATAGAGTCATCGACAGGCACATCATCCAATGACCCAATGTCATTAGGCAATGCATTATCTTCCGGCATTAATTCATCTTCCTGAGCATTAACATTGCTATTTCCTGTTGTTGCTTGCTTATTTACATTGCAAGCACTTAATATAACTGATAATGCAATTATGACAATAAATAACAATGCAATGGATTTCATTTTATCCCTTGCCTTTTCCATTTCCCTTGTTTGGTCTTTCCTTTAACCTTTCCTTAAGCATGTCTTTAGTCATATTCTTTAATTTCTCTCCTGAATCATGCAATGCATTCCGCACCTTTTCTCTGTCTCCTTCTTGGTACTTGTAGCCTTTTTCCAAGAATGGCTTTACATCATTAAGTTTCTCTCTTACAAACTTCATTTGCTGTCCTTGATTGTATTTTTCTGCCATTGGACCAAGCCTTTCTAGATATCCATTAAGTCTTGATGTTTCGAATCTTGCCCATAAGTGAAGATTTGCATCTTTTAATGCTTGGATTGCATCTTTTATTTGCTCTTTGTCACCTGAATCTATTGCTTCTTCTAAATCATCAATAAGCCCAGCATATTCGTCTTTAATAGCACTCAGATTGCTTATTGTGATGTTCTTTTTTTCTAGCTTATCTGCAATCTTTGCCCATTTGTTCCTTATGTTCTTATTGTGCTTCAATACAAGTTGGTTCATCTTATTTTCCTTGTCATTAACACAATCACTATATGCAGCCACAGCATCCTTTAATTCCTGCCTGAATTCTGTTTTTGTCTCATTATCAAATTCATGCTCTTTATAATATTTCTTGAAATCAAACAAGTTCTGATTAGCCTCAAGCATATCTGGCTTTAATGTCTTGACAGCATATTCATCAAAATCCATTTTTACAGTGATATCCTTTAATTCATCAATATCATTATTCAATGTGTCCTTGTTATCCTTAAGTTTATCTATTATGCCACTTAATGTATTATTATCATCTTCTCCAAAATATTCATCTACCAGATCTATTTGTGTTGTTGTAAATTCAACCTTGCATTTTAAATGCTCATACCTTACTTCAATTGCATTAGCTGCAATAACATCATCACTTAAACTTTCGTTAACATCTTCTTCTGCTTTTACAAATCCTACAATTGTCATAAGCAAGATCATTACAAAAGCGATTCTCCAAATCTTATTCATCTTCATTACCTCCAATAATCAATCCTTATATTAATTCTTACTTGATTTGTTAAAGAAAGTTAAATCTGTATAATATTTAAATATACTTATCACATTCTTTATTTAAAGCTTTTTTTATCAATTTAAACCTTTACAAACCATAATTATTGCTTTTTATCAGAAATAGAGTAATATTATTTCCTTATATTTTCTATACATTTAAGAAAATTTTTAAACTAAATGATTTCCATATCAATAAGGGTGAGCTGATGAAAGTGAAAAATATTATTCTATTGACAGCATTAACATTAATTGCCTTAATTATGATAAATCATGGTTATGCTGCAAGTATTCATGGGACCGTATATGACATTATTCTTGAGCCTGAATCTGACATCAAGCTACAGATCAATACATTGCCTAATCAAGTGTTTGTGTCAAAAGAAGGACAATACGTTTTCAATGTTCCTGTTGGTAATTATACTGTAATTGCTGAAACCATGGATGGATATGCAGCAGAAGGTATCATTGTTACAGATGATACAGGAGATTATGTGATAGACATAATCCTTGAGCCAATATTGACAGATATTGAAAGTCCTGAATTGAATAATAAGGAAATAATTACAAATAACCTGGATGAAGAATATTTGGATGAATCAACAAGTGCAGGATCATCATTTATTAATATAGTAATAGGATTTGTTCTAATTGTATTGTTGACAATACTCATAATATCTTTGTTCATATTAAGAGAATATTCATTTGTTGACAAGGTTTTGAGGAAGCATAAGATAGTGTTTAAGGATCATGAAATAAAGAAACAACATCCTGAACAAGTTGAAGTATTTAAGGAAAAGGAAATAGTAAAAGAATTAGCGAAAGAGACCAAAGAGACCTCTGAACCTGAAGCCAAAGAAGAAAAGATATTAGAAGGTTATGGATTGGATATTCTTAATATTGTTAAGAAAAATTCTCCTATGACGCAAAGAGAGCTTAGAAAGCAGATTCCATTATCAGAAGCAAAAATTAGCCTTATTGTTGCTGAGCTTGAGCATGATGGAAAGATCAAGAAGATAAAAAAAGGCAGAGGTAATATTCTTACTTTCATTAAGGATTAAGAACCAGTGATTGAGTAATAAAATGCATAAGCAACATCTTATTAATGAATATGACAGAAAGAAGAGTATTATCAGAAAGAGACTAGGGTCATTTGCTAAACCAAAGTCGGATAAGGCATTATTTGTTGAATTATGTTTTTGTTTATGCACCCCTCAAAGCAATGCAAAAAGAGTTGCCACTATTATCAATGAAAACAATCATGTTAAGCTATTTAATGCAGGGCTTGATGAATTAAGGCAAATGCTTAGGTCAAATGCACGATTTCATAATAATAAGGCAAGATACATTGTTAATGCTAGAGCTTATTTTCCTGAAATAAAAAATCTTCCAAAGCATACAATTAAGGCAAGAGAGTTTTTAGTTAAGAACATTAAAGGCTTTGGATTAAAGGAATCAAGCCATTTTTTAAGGAATATTGGTTATAGAGACTTATGCATTATTGATAGGCATGTTGTTAATATGATGCATGATCTTAATGTTTTTAAAAATAAGAAAATGCCTTCAAGCCATAAACAATATTTCGAGATGGAACAGAAGATAAAGGATTTTGCAAAAAGCATGAATATTGATGTCGATGAGCTTGACCTATTATTATGGTCAATGAAAACAGGATTTGTCTTCAAGTGAGGTAAAAATGCAGGCTATGTATACTATGGATTGTTATAAGAGGGACTTTGAGTCAAAAATAGTTAATGTTGATGATACAGGCTTATGGATTGAGCTTGAAGAGACATATTTCTATCCTACATCAGGAGGCCAGCCTAATGATACAGGATTATTGATTGATGATTCACTTGAATACTTGGTTGAGGATGTTGTAAAAAAAGATGGAAAGATACTCCATAAAGTGGACAAAAAAGGCTTGGTTGCAGGAAAACTAGTAAGAGCTAGGATTGAATGGGATAAGAGGTATGTGCTTATGAGATACCATACAGCCTCACACATACTTTCAACTATCATAAATAAAGAGACAGGTGCAGAGATCACTGGAAATCAATTATATGCTGATAAGGCAAGAGTTGATTTCTCATTAGAGAAATTTGATAGAGAGCTAATGAAAAGCTTTCAGGAAAAGACAAATGAAATAATAGAAAAAAACCTAACAGTAAGCTTTAAGGTATTAGAAAGAGAGGAAGCTTTCAAGATTCCGAGTCTTGTAAAGCTAAGAAAGCAATTGCCAGAAACAATAAGCCAAATAAGAATAGTGGATATTGGCGATTTTGATCATCAGGCATGCAATGGAACTCATGTCAAAGATACAGGAGAGATTGGCTTAATAGAAATATTTAATCTTGAGAACAAAGGGAAAGATAGAAGAAGGATCTATTTTAGGTTAAAACATGAATGAAAAAGTACTTATAGTCATATTTGTGCTGATTTTTCTTTTGATATATACTGGAATAAATTATTTTGTGCTTAATCAATTGGCAAAATATTTCTCCTGGCATAAGAACATAATATTCTATTTATTTTTGAGCTTTGCAGCTTTATCATATATTCTAGCCTCAATGCTTGAAGCTAATTTTGGGAATATATTTACAAGAATATTCTATATCCTTTCAGCTACATGGATGGGATTTATGTTCATGTTGTTCTTTATATTATTTATATTGTGGATGATAGGATTATTTATTAAACTGCCTGCGATAACTGGAATTGCAGCATTAGTGTTAGTAATGATAATATGCTTTTATGGAATGCTGAGTGTTGGCTTTGTTAAGATAACTGAAGTCAAGCTTTATTCTGATAAGATTGATGATCCTATAAGCATTGTACATTTATCTGACCTCCATCTGGGGCCTGTTCATGATAAAAAATTTCTGGAAAAAGCTATTTATCATACAAACAAGATAGATCCAGACTATGTATTTATTACAGGTGATCTTGTAGATGGCAGATACCAATATCCTCTTGGTTATTTTAATCCTTTGAACAATATTAAGTCCAAGACTTATTTTGTTATTGGAAATCATGATGCCTATGCAGGAACAGAAAGAGTAATGAATCTTTTAAAGAATATCAATATTAGTGTTCTTAGAAATCAGGAAGCAATAACTGATGAATTGCAGATTATTGGTCTTGATGATTCAGAAAATAAAACCAGTGTGCTTAATCAACTTGAGAATTTCGATATTAATAATAAAAAGTATTCTGTCTTGCTTTATCACAGGCCTGATATATTCAAAACAGCAGCCTCAAAACATATTGATTTAATGCTTACAGGACATACTCATGCAGGCCAGTTTATTCCATTTAATCTGCTTACAAAATTGTTCCTAGGCTATAACCATGGCTTATATCAAATCGGATTAAGCTCAATGTATGTTTCTGCAGGTATCGGAACATGGGGGCCACCGATGAGGATAGGCTCAAGATCAGAAATAGTCCATATAATGATTTATCCTAAATAGTATGATATGATAGTATTATATATATTGTTGTGCTTAAATCGTGCCTATTTATGCTAGATTTCTTGCTGGCTAAGCACAAAAATCACAACTTTTATAAATAACTGCACCAGAGTGAGTATTGTATGTATGATTATTGAGGTGCATTGTGGATACTTATGAAAAGATGCGCAAGATGAATGAGCTTGCCAAAGACTTAAAGCAGCACGGATTTGCTGATTCGTCCTTTGAAGCCATTAAGCAGGCATCTGAAATTTATGGAGAGGATGAATTAAGCCATAATGTTAAACACGGCCTTATTAATGGTCCTCAAGATAGGATTACTGGAGAGGAAAAAATGTCTGAAACTGATAATGATAGAAAGCTAAAAAAGATGCAGGATGACATTAATACATTAACTGAGAAGCTTAATGAGATCATTAAGGCAATCAATGATATTGATGCACGAATGATGCAATTCAAGAACAAGATTGAAAAGCAGCAGTTTGCTGAAAGACCTGTTGAGGTGCCTGTTGAAAGAAAGATTGAGAAGCCAGTAGAAGCTGAGAAGCCAGCTGCTGTTGAGCATGAGCATGCTGAGCATAAGTCTGGAGAGTATGAAAATCAGAGAGTTGGCAATTATCAAAGTCAAGATGTTGCAATTGACAAAATGTTTTATTTTGGTAAAAAATAGGAAAGGTGATTAAGAATGGCAGAAGGATATTGTGTAAAATGTAAGGCAAAGTCTGAGATGTTAGATGCAAAGGAAACAACAATGAAAAATGGCAGAAAGGCCATGAAAGGCAAGTGCAAGAAATGCGGTACAGGAATGTATAAGATCCTCGGCTTAAGCAAGAAATAATTTTTTTATATTTTTATATAAATTTTTTCGGATTTAGAAAAATGACTGGTGAAGATATTATAGATTGTATAATGGAAGTAGATAAGATTCTTGAAGAGCTAGAGTCAGATATTGAAAACAAGAACTTGAAAAAAGCCTCACAAAAACTTAAAGAAGCAAGGGCAATCATCGAGGATTTGAGAGAGGAAGATGAGGCCGATGATGACAGGGAAGAGATAGAGATGAAGATAATGGAAGAGCTCAAATAATTCTTTTAGTGATTTAACTTTTAAAAAATCATAAAATTTTTAAATTTGTTTTCTAGTTGAAAATCATGCCTAAAAATGATGATATGGATGATGATAATGATGCAGATGATATTTTAGATGATGATCCTATACCTGCTAAAAGAGATACTAGGATATTCCAGCGTAAGAAGGAGTCTGATTCTGATAAAGACGAGGATTTTGAGGAAGATGTTTTTGTATGATGTGTGAATTTCTTTAATCAAACATTCACTTCTTAATAAGATTTATAAATGTGTGCTTAAATCTTCACTAGTGTCAGTGTATGCACAAGGAGGATTTAAAATGAAAGTGTATGATAATAAGACATTTGCAAAAGCTATAGAGAAAGGTCCTGTATTAGTAGACTTTTATGCTGATTGGTGCGGTCCGTGCAGGATGCTTGGACCTGTGCTAGATGAATTAAGCCAAGATGATGATTTTGAAGGTAAATTAGAATTCGGAAAAGTATCTACAGAAGATTATCCTGAATTAGCTGAAGCTAATAATGTTCAAGGCATTCCCTGCCTGATTATTTTCAAGAATGGAGCTGAAGAGACAAGAATTGTCGGCTTTGCCCCAAAAGCTGTGATGAAAGTCAAGATTAAATCAGCTCTTGAAAGCATCAAATAATATTATGAATAAATATTATTAATAAAATGGATATAACGTGCGGTAAGCTGGATATAAAGGATATTATTGCATGCAGTCTTTCGTTAAAGAAGTCAGAATACAGAATATTTGAATTGCTTATAAAGTCAAGATCAAATCTTACAATCCAGCAATTATCTGAACAATTAAGCCTTGACAGGACAACAATCCAAAAGATCCTTAAAACATTGACTAATAAAGGCTTGATCCAGAGATTCCAGCAGAATCTTGAAAATGGAGGATACATATTTAATTATAAGATTAAGGACAAGAATTCTGTTAAAAATCATATCAAGGATTCATTAAGGCAATGGTCTGAATCAGCAATAAAACAGATAGATAATTGCTAACTATCTGTATTCAGACCCTTTCTTCAATGATGCGACAAATTCATTGAATTCTGTTTCTACATCATGCTTTGGCGTGTATTCTATTAAGGATTTTTTTATAATGTTATAGAACTGGTTGTACATACTCTTTATCTTTTCTTTCAATTCAGTAGTATCTGCAGTCTTCATCATGTTTCTATATTTAATATTAAGTCCCCTTCTATTGAATGTTGTAGGATCTGAAACATACTCCATTCCAAAAAAATCGTAGAAATCATTCACAGCGAATTCAATGCTCATGCTATAAGGACTAATCGCAAATTTATAAAGTTTTATACTCTTCAGGCAATTCATTCAATTCAACCAATCTATTAATAAGAAACTCTCTTAATTCTTCAGGCCAGTTTTCTTTTATCTCTTTCTTGAATGTATGCAATGCTTCAATAAAATCCTGCCTTATGTTTTTTGACCCATCAATTATTTCAACAATATGCTCTCTTATTGGAAATGGCACTTTCTTAAGATTCCAAGCCTGTTTTTTCAAATTATCTTTGAATTCATTTTTCTCCTGTTGTTTTTCCTCTTCCTGGTTTTTCCAGAATTCATCATAAGTAAAACTCACATCAGTCTTTATTATTTCTGGCTTTTTGCCTTGCTTTAATGATATCTTTGCCCTCACCATATCATGCATTCTTCTTAAAAACTGAATTTTATCATCCATTTTCATGATGTCAGTATATCCCATTGTTACGAGATTAAATGAAAACGGACTAGGCATCTCTGTGCTTAATTCTTCTATCTTTATTCTCCCTGATTCAATCTGTTGCATGACAATCTCTGCATTCCTTATATCCATCAGATCTTCCAGAACCTCTCTTTTTGCTTCTTTCAATATCGGAAAATCTTCTGAGATCCTTCTAACACTATTTATTAGCAATCTTGATGATAATTGTTGTCTGCCTGCACTTTTTCTTTTTCCCATGTATATTCTTAGTATCATTAATGATCTTGTTGCGCAATGCCTGAATCTCCTGCTTAAGACCTCTGTTTTATCTAATGATAATTCAGCAATCTTTCTTAAATCAGTGCTTTTAATTAATTTAAACGCCTTTGATGCCTGGATGTTTTGGTCTGTTAAAATATAGAATCCATTATCATTAATGTTTATCTCAACATCCTTATGCTGGATTTTGCTTATAACATATCCAAGGACTCTTGACAAAACATCATTAACTCTTCTTCCGAATAATGTATGGAATAAAATGTATTTGTTTCTTTCATCACTAAAATATTCTATCAAGATCTTCTTGTCATGAGGGATCTTGCTGAAATCATATTGCTCATTGAAATATTCATAGATTGCATTAGCACCATATTCATCAACATAAAGGTATTTATGAAGAAAATCCATTATCTCCTGTTTTGAAGAATTTTTTTCAAAATATTCATTCATATAACGCCGAAATTTCTGTATCTCTAGGCTAAGATCAAATGACAAAGGAAGGGTTTCTGAAAACCATGATGGGACAGTCGGGGGCCTATTTATAGATGCTTTAACAAATGCAGTCATGCCTTGTGCATATAAAAACTCATAAGTATTTCCTCCCAGAACAAAAACATCATTTTTCTTTAATCTTTCAAGAAAATTCTCATCAATCTTTCCAATGTAAGAGCCTTTATCATCAAGAGCTTTTGATCCTTGAAGTTTTACTTTAATGAATGATTCATCAGGGATTGTCCCAACATTAGTCATGTATATTACTCTTGCGAGTTTTCCTTTCTTGCCAATCATTCCTGTATCTTCATCAAACCATATTTTTGCATATACATTCCTGTCTTCTAATGAGACAAATTGGCCATTAAGATATCTCAATATCTCTATAAAATCCTGTTTCTTAAGATTTCTATAAGGATAAGATCTTCTGATAATGTCATAAATGATATCAATATGTCTTGATTCTTCTATGCTCATCCCAAAAATCTCTTGAGCTAAGACATCTAATGGATTTTCAGGAATATCAATTTTATCTATCTTTTTTTCTATAGCTGCTTTCAACAATACAGAACATTCAACTAAATCATCTCTATCCTGAACAATAATCCTTCCTTTGCTGATATCATGAAGTTTATGCCCTGATCTTCCGATTCTTTGCAATGCTCTTGCAACACTCTTCGGGCTTCCTAATAATATTACAAGATCAATATATCCTATGTCAATACCTAATTCTAGGCTTGTTGATGATACAACACATTTTAGTTTTCCATCTTTTAACCTATTCTCAATATTCAGCCTATGGTCTTTGCTTAATGATGAATGATGTGCTCCAATATAGGATTTTGATTCAAGCTCTTTGAAGTCTTCAATATCCTTCATGTCTTTTGCTTCTTTAACATCATCACCTTCATTTAATTTAACATAATTTCTTGGAAACCTGTCTTTAAGATGATGCACAATCCTTTCAGTAGCAGCTCTTGTATTTGTAAAGATTAATGTTGTTTTATGATTCTGGATTAATCTATCTAAGAGTTTATATGTCTCATCATGTGTTTTTTTGAAATCAGATTCAATAAGATTAGGCACAGGACTTAAGACCTTTAAATCAAGCTTTTTAATATTCTGGACATCAATGATCTTGCAGTCTCTAGACTTTTCAAGATTATAATCCTCCATTCCAACTAAAAAGGACGCTATTTTATCTAATGGAGAGACTGTTGCGCTTAATCCTATTCTTGTTGGAGACTTTTTTGTCAGATATTGCAGTCTTTCAAGGCATAATGCTAATTGAGTGCCTCTTTTGCTTGAGGCAATTGCATGTATTTCATCAATAATGACCCATTCAGTATCAAGAAATTTTTCCCTGAGTTTAGGGCTTGTCAGCATTATTGCAAATGATTCTGGAGTTGTAATGATGATATGAGGTGTTTTTTTAAGCATTGAGGCTTTTTCAGAGGTTGATGTATCGCCTGTTCTTATTGCAACTTTAATATTGATCTTTTCTGATGATCCTTTAAACTTATTTTCTGCTAATTCACTTATTTCTTTTAATGGCTCATTAAGGTTTTTTTCAATATCATTAGCCAAAGCCTTTAATGGGCTTATGTAGATGCAATATACTTTGTTTTCCAATAGATCCTTGCCTGATAGTCTTATAAGCTCGTTTAGAATAGTCATGAATGCTGATAATGTCTTTCCAGATCCTGTAGGCGAGGAGATTAATGTATTCTGCTTATTATGGATATTCATTATAGAATAAGTTTGTGGAGGTGAAAAGGTCTTGAATTTATTTACAAACCATTCTTTGACTATGGGTGTAAGTACTTGAAATGTCTCTTCATCTGAATATGGTTTGGACATGAACTCTACGGACATTGCGACACCTTTTACAAAAAGCTGTGCCAAAAGTGAGCGACATTTTACTGCGTAAAAGTCCCTCGGTTAATAATGCTGACATAGCGCTACCTACATGCGTATAGAATAAAGAAGCTGTTTAAATATCTTATGGGTCAATGTCCAGTGAAGATGATGTGATCGTTGTTATGCCTTATTTAATTTTTCATCAGATAATAAGTCTATGCTGTCAATATCACAGTAATCTTTCATTTCCATTATACCATATCTATTGATACACCACATTCTGATCACCCCTCAGTATAAAAGAGATACTACGTGTATTTAAATATTGAAAGATAAGCCTGCAAAAATAGCTAACTTCAGAATTAATGATCTATTCGTTTCTTAATGCATGACATGTTAATCCAGGATTCTTATTATAATAGTCCTGATGATATTCTTCTGCTGGATAGAATTCTTTGAATTCAACTATTTCTGTTGCAGCAGGATTAGGAAAGATATTTTTCTCATCAAATTCCTTCTTTGATTGTTCTGCAATGATTCTTTGCTGTTCATTATGATAGAATATTGCTGACCTATACTGACTGCCAATATTAGGGACTTGCTTGTTTAATTGTGTCGGATCATGAAGTCTCCAGAAATAATCCAACAATTCCCTATAGCTAATGACTTTCGGATCAAAAATCACTTGAACTGCTTCTGCATGTCCTGTTTTTCCTGTACTTACCTGCTTATATGTAGGATTTTTTGTTGTTCCACCGGTATATCCTGATGTTGCATCAATCACTCCAGGAATTTCTTCAAGAAGTTTCTCTACACCCCAGAAACACCCTCCTGCCAATGTTGCAGTCTCATAATGGAATAATGTTTTGTAATTGCTGTATCCTTCTTTATCTAAATCCTGATAAGGAATGAATTTTAATGATGCAGAATTTATGCAATATCTTAAACCATTGTTTGGACCATCATCAAAGACATGCCCTAAATGAGAGGCATTTGTCCTGACTTCAATTCTTTGCATTCCAAATGTTGTATCAGGTTTTTCCTCTATTGAAGCATTTTCAATAGGTTTTGTGAAGCTAGGCCATCCTGTTCCTGAATCAAACTTATCAAGACTTGTGAATAAAGCCTCTCCTGTATTTACATCAACATAAATCCCTGGCTTGTGATTATCCCAGTATTCATTATTAAACGCAGGTTCTGTACCGCATTGCTTTGTCACATATTCAGTCATGTTGTTTTTAATCTGATCATTCTTAGCCATATATACACCTGTACATCCAGAAAGTAATACTAATATCGATATTATCAGATATTTCATTAAAAGAACATAAGCTGCTCATTTAATGTTTTAATAACCAAACCGTTACCGTATCTTTCTACTTTTATGGCTTGAGGTTGGTTATACCACATTAATGGCAATACTAATAATGGTTTTCCAGCACGAATTCCATTTGTAACAGTGCCTAGTCCTCCCTGAGTTATGAGAACATCCATTTCAGGTAGCATCTTTTTATCATCGCAAAAATCGTATATTATGACACTTTCTTTGGCAGGTATATCGGGTATTATATTTCCTCTTGTCATGTGAAGAGTAATATTGTGGGTTTTAGCCAAATTTATTACTGCATCAACTTGGTATTGGTCCCAGAATATAGTTCCAGACGAGTAAAATATGTTTAATTTGTCATTTCTGGTCGGATTTTGTAATGGGAACGGATCTGAACCTACATGAGTTATATTTGGCTCACGCATTTCCTTATCAAAATCAGGTGTACTATACACTATATTCAGCCATGGCGAGTTCTGAACTAGCGGAAGTTTATAGCCGTCTTTTATTCCATGACGTTCAGTCACAGCAGAAAATTCTTTCACGAATCTATCTATTGCTGCATGATTGTCATTCTCAACTCTTCCTTCGGGTTGATAATTATAAGGGCCTAGTACAGCATATGGTATTCCTGTTTTTATACTTATCAGTGGACCCGTCTTGCATAACGGATCAGATAATATTATATCTGTCTTATTTTCTTTAATTAAATTTAAACTATTAAGATACGTTTTCTCAATATTTTTTGTATCAAAGAAATTATGAAACTGATGATATGCTAAAGTATCTTCTATAGTTTCAGTCGATTGTCTGGGACGAAAATATTCGAGACCGACATCTTTAAAGATTAAACCGTTATTCTCTACATATTCTTTTATATTCGCTCCCGATAGGACTCGAATTGTATGTCCTCGGGAATTAAGCTCTTTTAATGTTTCTAGAACACCACCCCAATCTAAATGACTATATCCTGCAAAGCATACGTAATCAATATTGAGTGATTTCATAACTACTAGAAAAGAGCAATTATTTATAAATCTTTCTTCGTACTCCGTAAATTTTCCGTAGCAGAACAGAAATATTAATAAAATGCTTTGATTTGCTAGAATTATGACAAAGATAACTGTTACCGCATTTATATTTCATGATGATAGATTGCTTCTAGTTTTTCATAAAAAATTGCAACGTTGGATGCATGTTGGTGGACATGTCGAAGAGAATGAATTATTTGATGAAGCACTAAAAAGAGAAATCAAAGAAGAAGTAGGTTTAAACGTCGAGATTATCGATGCGCATTCTTTAGGCATATCTTATAATAGAAAATTAGCTACTCCCATATTTGTTCAAGGAAATGAAAAGAGTGGTAAGAAAGACATATCTATAGATTATGTTTGTAAAGTTATAGGAACTTCATCAGTAAGACTTCAAAGTGAAGAACTTGAAGATTACAAATGGGTGAGTATGCCCGAACTTGAATCAATAAATACCTTCCCATTGCTTAAACAACTGGCAAAAGAAGCATTCAAAATGTATAGGTTTAGTCAGAAAATGTGATTTCTATTTTTACTTAGTACTTGAATAAGGTTCGAGTCTTGCAATAAATCACTAAAAATTAAGATTTCCATCTCTTTGGCTTTATTGTCCGTGTGTCTGGGCGGAGCCATTATAAATCTAAAAATCAGGATTAATAAGAATCTCAATAAGTTTATTCAATCTTCAATGCCCGCATTATCTTATCAAGCTTTCTATTGATCTTTTCTAGATCTTCAGAAGAGGATGTGTTTCTGGATTCGGGTCTATCATTATATTTTCCTCTTGATTCAGAACGATTAAAACTGTTGGAACCTCTATTTGATTCAAATGAACTATTCTCTCTAAAACAACTCCTGCAGTAAATTGGCTTGTTGCCAGTTGGTTTGAATGGAACATCACATGGCCTGCCGCATTTATCACATGTTGCATGATGTAATTGAAATCCTCCATCTTTGCTGCCTAGATCACGTCTATTACGTCCCTTTTCAGACGAATCTCCGCGAAATTCTCTTTTCCCAGACCTATCAGAATCCTTTCTGTCAAACTTTGATCTCTTATTAAATGGTCTCATTATTGTTTCAGTTAAAGAATAAGTATAAAATAAAAAGAATCTTATTCTGTGTCTTCTTCAGTAGTGTCTTCTGAACTTTCTTCTACAGATTCTGTGCTTCCTTCTGCAGCACCCGCTTTCCTTACATTGACTGCTTTTAATCCGCGGTCACCTTGCTCTGAATCAAACTCTACTGCATCATTCTCTGCTAAACTTGTACCTTCTTTCAGGCCTGATGAATGAACAAAATATTCTTTTCCATCATCGCCAGCTATAAATCCAAAATGTTTTCCTTCGTTATAAAATTTTACTTTTCCTTTCATTTTTACTCCTAATATTTTTCTTGATCAGAATTCGCAATATAAAACTGCCTCTGATTCATATAGATATAGCCATCGGTTTTTAAATATGATGGTTAATGATGCTCTTCAGCTTCATCTGCCTCTGCCTTTGTCTTATGGATTGTTCCTGGCGGATGTTCTGGCGGAGTATAGATTGTATATAGTTTCAGGCCTGTATCTTCATTGTTGATTACATTATGTTCTGCACCTGCATTAACGATGACTGTCTCATCAGGATTAGCAACTGTCTTCTTTCTATCAATAACAAACAGTGCTTTACCCTCCTCAACCCTAAAGAATTGATCGACATTATCATGCACTTCCTTACCTATTTCTTCTCCAGGCTTTAATGACATAACAACTAATTGCATATGCTCTCCTGTAAATAATACTTTCCTGGAATTCTCATTATCTAATGTTTCCTTTTCTATATTGCCATAATACATGCTATCATCCAATATCGAAACAGCTATTATGTTTATAAATTTTCTTTAATAATGAAAGACAAAAATAATAAATAATAATTGATTTGTCTTCCAGTACATAAAAATTTTAAAGAAATTTTTAGTACAGAAAATTCAAAGAATTTTCTTGTATTTTAGAAAACGAATAGTATGCAATAATTATTTCATTTTCAAAATATCGATAAATTTAAAAACAATATATCCTGTGCTATATTAAATTGGGGTGATTTATATGTGGGAGATAATTTTATTGATAATTGTTGTTCTATATTTATTGATGGGCATTAGGGTTATTGACCAGTATGAGAAGGCAATAACATTTACTTTAGGAAAATATACTGGAACTAAAGAGCCTGGACTAAGGTTTGTATTTATAATAATACAGAGATTGGAAAGGGTTGACATGAGAGTAAGAGCCTTAGATATTGAAAAACAGCAAGTCATGACCAAAGATAATGTTCCAGTTGATGTAAATGGAGTCATATTTTTTAAGGTTAACAAGGCAGAGGACGCAATAATTAAAGTACAGCATTTTGAGTATGCTATTGCAAAACATGCACAGACAGCATTAAGAGATGTATGCGGTTCAATGACTCTGGATACAGTATTGACAGAAAGACAAAAGATCGGTGATGAAATAAGAGAAATTGTTGACAAGGAGACAGACCAATGGGGATTAGATGTTTCTGTGATTAAATTGCAGGACATTGAAGTTCCAGATGATTTAAAGAGAATAATGTCTAGACAGGCAGCTGCAGAAAGAGAGAAGAGAGCAAACATCATCAAATCAGAGGGAGACAGGGATGCAGCTAAGAATCTTGCAGCAGCAGCAGATACAATGTCAAAGAGCAAAGGGGCAATGCAGTTAAGAACTCTTCAAACATTAGACGGCCTAGGACCTACAGCTTCGAACACTGTTGTTATGGCATTACCTGTTGAAGTAATGGAATTCTTCCAAAATGTTGCAAAGAAGAAATAGTTTTTTTAATTATTTTTAATTAATATTTTAGAGTAATCTTTAATAGTGTAATTTTTCTCAATGTTTTCTTCTATCAATTTTCTTTTGTATTCTAAATTTTTTGAGGAATTTACGATTTTATAATTAAGCTTATTAGCCTGTTCATGAACTTCTTTAATAAATTTAATTAAGTATTCCATACCGCTTTCAAGAGTTATTAATCTCATTTCTTGTGCTAATATTGCATCACTAAGTTTTGAGAATTCATCCCAAAATGGGTCTTCCAAACCAAATAATGTCATTTTTTCAATAGGTTTCCCATTTAGTTTTTTTATTGATTTATATCTATTATAGATGTTTTTTATACGTCAGAAATACCAC
>DUIB01000043.1:0-573 GCA_013330595.1 Candidatus Woesearchaeota archaeon
GAACATGCCGTTCAATAGGAATATTTCCTCAACATCTTCTGGTGCTGTTAAGGATTATTCAACTTTTGGAAATAATGGGACTCTTGGCAACGGTTCAGCTGGTACGGCGCCTGTATGGAATCTCAGCGGAATAAATGGCGGAGCATTCATATTTGATGGTACAAATGATGCTATCAATGTTGGTGCTCCAATTATTGGCAGTAATCCTATATTTTCTATATCTGCATGGTTCAAGACGAGCGACACGAACAGATGTTTTATTTACAGCGAAGGCAACTCTACGTCAGACACTCCACATTTATATATTACTGTAAGCGAAGGAGCAGTTGGCAATGTGTGTTGGGTATATGACGGAAATTCAGAATACTCTAATGGTTGTACTTCTGCATCAGGATACAACGACGGTGCCTGGCATCATGCAGTGCTGGTCTCGTTAAATACGAGCCATCGCTTGCTTTATATTGATGGGGCGGTCAAGACTGAGGCTTCAAGTAGCTCAAGCGTGAGTGCTATTACTGTCAATCAAGCATACATCGGTGTGTTAAAAAGAATTAATTTCGGCGATTATTTCAA
>DUIB01000043.1:619-4140 GCA_013330595.1 Candidatus Woesearchaeota archaeon
TATTGTGAATGCGATTCCTACAATGATCACATCCACCATACTTCCAACAACAGCTTACAGGAATGAAAGCCTTAGAGGATATTGCAATGCTACAGATGCAGATTCCACCAATCTCTACTATTATTACAAATGGTTCTTGAATAATGCTTTGAACACATCAGGAAGTGTCGGACCTTACACGCAGGCCACTCAAATAAATGTTGCAAACATCACAAACACAAGCCTTGCAGTTGGCCAGAACTGGACTCTTGAATGCAAGGCAGATGATCTGACAGCAAACAGCACTGCAATGAACAGTTCTGTTAAATTCATAAACACATTAACACCAGAGAAAGTCAATCTAAAGAATCCTACTAATGGAAACACAACAATCCATCCAAGACAGCCATTGTTTGAATGGTATGCAACAAATGCAACATCAAGATATGAGATAAACATAACAAGCAGTTCTGGATGCGGCAATAATTATTATCAGAATGTCACAGCACCGACATTAAATTTCACTCCGACATCTGAATTATGCCTCCAAACAGAATCAACCACAAGGTATGATTGGAAAGTCAGGGCATGCAGCATTGACACATGCGGGACATGGTCTAATCAATGGAATTTCTCTATTGAACCGTATGTTGCAATAACATTGAATACAGCTACTGTGAGTTTTGGGACAATAGGCTTGAATGAACAAAAGAACACTACATCAGATAATCCTGCTCCTTTTTCATTGCAGAATGATGGAAATGTGCAGGCTGATCTTGTGAATGTCTCTTCATCACAATCATTATGGATATCTCAACCATTGAATTCAGAATATTTCCAGATGAAAGCACGCGCATCAACTGAGACATATTCATTCAATAATGCCACATCATTGATGAATTTTGTCAATGTTACAGGAGCAAACACATCACTAATTAGAGCATTAAATTACTCAGATAATAATGATTCAGCATATGTGGATATTAAGGTATTAGTGCCGGGAGATGAGCCTCCTGGAGCCAAGCAGACTAGCATATTATTCAGCTGGGAGCAAACACCATGAAGAGACAAAATAAAATTATTGATCAAGGATTTATTGAAATCCCAACATTCCTATTCAAGGACAGAAAAGTTGCTGTACTAGAAGCATTAGTTGAATACCTGAAGGATCACAAAAATCTTTCATATCATGAAATAGCAATGCTGCTAAACAGGAATGACAGGACAATATGGACTGCATATAACAGGGCTAAAAAGAAAAGAAAGAAATGAAAAATAAGATCAGTTTAGGGAATAGAAGGCCATCCATAATATATATAGTATCATTAATATTAGCCATATCAATCCTAAATTCATTCAATGTTTCAGCATTAGGTGTGGCTCCATCAAGAAAAATAGTTGATTATGGCCCTGAAACCCAATATGTTACGGCAAGAATTGTGAATAATGATCAGATTAACATGAAATTATTATTGTATGCTCAGGGAGAATATTCTGAATATGTAAAAATAGATACACCCACTGTGAATATTGCAAGCAATGAGGGTGAAAAAGAATTCACTTACAGCTTTAAGCTTCCTAATAATATGACGCCTGGAACACATAATATTAATATCATAATAATGCAGGTCCCAGATGATATGAACATGCCTGATGAAGCGCAAACAACAATATTATCAACATTGTCTGTAAGGCAGCAATTAAGAATAAATGTTCCATATCCAGGATTGTATGCTGAAGGAACACTATATATTACAGAAGGAACAGTCAATGATACAATAACATTTACAGCAAATATTGCAAATAAAGGAACAGAGGCAATAAGCAATATCAACGGGGAATTAGTCATTAAAGGCCCGACAAACGAAGAGATAGCAAGAATAAAATCAAATTCCCTTCAGTCAATTTCAGTGCAAGGTTCTGATAAATTAGTTGTAAACTGGAAAGCTGACACTAATCCCGGATTATATTATGCAGAATATATTGTGAATTATGCAAATAAGCAGTTTGTATTACGGAAGACATTTATGTTAGGAGACTTTTTTGTAGAGATAAGAAATATCAAGGTTGATCAATTCAAGCTTGGAACAATTGCAAAGTTTGATGTTGAATTAGTGAATAAATGGAATCAGCCTGTTGATAATGTGTTTGCTGACATGCAAGTGCTCGATGCGCAGGGAAACATAATGAATTCATTCAGGACAGCTCCAATAAATATCAAGCAGCTAAGCTCCTCAACTATCACTGGTTATTGGGATACAAAAGAACTAGATGTCGGCACTTACGACATCAAAGTAATATTAATGTATTCAGGAAAAGTCTCTGAGAAAATATTCAAGACAGTTGTTGGAATAGATTCAATACAAGTCCAGGACTTTATGAATGTCGGAAATGTTGTCGCATTAGACACTAAAGGGAACAACCTATCATTATTATGGATACTGGTTATAGCATCAATTATATTCAATATCGGATTATTTATTTATTTTAAGTTCATAAGAAAAAGAAATCAGATGTAATAAGATGTAATAAAATCCGTGATTTGTTATGATATAAAAATTATACTTCAATCAAAATCATTAAATTGCCAATAAAAACAAAATATTTATAAATCACTTGCTCTAAAGTAATGAATACTTAGGAAATTATTAAGAAAAAATTAAATAGGGTGGAATTATGGGTGATAATATGGATCAAAACACGAGTTCTCAAGTGCCAGAGCAAAAATCAGACCTGTCAAGCACTACTCTTGTCATTCTTGTCTTATTGACATTGACAATATCTATTATTGGAACATGGAGTGTATTGAATGAGATGAGCAATATTAAAGTATCTCCACCTCCAAAAGCATCTTCAGCACAAGTAAGCCTGCAGGTGAATCCTCCTGCTGAGCCAAAAATAGTTCCTGTAACTGGAAATATTGCTCTTAATGTTTTAAAAAACTAAAAAAAAATCAAAGGTGATAAAATGGAAATATCAAACAAAACATTAGCCTTAATACTGGCAGTTTCAATAGTTGTCTCTTTAGGCGGAGTATTAATAAGCTTAAATAAGATCAATGAACTCACAGGCTTTGCTACCAATGTTAATGGCACAACTACCTTGACTTTGAATGAGACTGTTTCTTTGAAGTGGGCTTTAAGTTCTATTGATTGGGTTTCTGGTTATGTTAATGCTACTGCTGCTGATCAGAATTGTACTATGAATACCAGTAATTATAAGTCTTCTGGCTGTGTTGGTTTTACTGCTAATAGTGGTGGCTTGGTTTTGGAGAATGATGGCAACAGGAATCTTACTGTTACATTGCAATCTAATGATACTCAGGCGCAGTTTATTGGTGGTGGTACTGATTATGGTGGCCCGCAGTTTAAGTGGAAGATAAGTGTTAATGGCTCTGAGACTCTTGCTCAAGCATGTGCAAGTGCTGCTCCTACGACTTTTGCTGAGGTTAATGCTACTAATGCTGTGACTATTTGCAATCCTTTTAATTATGTTGATGCTTATGATACAATTAAGGTTGATTTGCACGTGAATATTCCTGT
>DUIB01000058.1 GCA_013330595.1 Candidatus Woesearchaeota archaeon
TGATCCCAGAGAAATACACAGTATTTCTTGGGCCAAGAAATTCATAGGAATTTCTTTGGCGTGATCAAGAACAAGCATGATTGCTAGCAATCATGACACCGGTCCGATGAAAATGAAGACATTTTCAGCGTGCCAAAATCTGTGATTTTGTGCATTTGACCAGTGGTTCTTGACATTTTGTTATTCTGTAAAAAAAAATTATTGTGCAGGATCACATATTCCTGATTCTCCTTCTGGGATCCATATGCAATCATTTGAAAACATGCTGCAGCCTTCTTCAAAGCCATCGAATGCAATACAATGTATACAATTGTTTTCAGGAGGGTCATCTGGTCCAAACATGCTTGCATTAACCCAGATACATCCTGATGAGATTTGGCATGATTCTACGTCTATGTTTGCCATGCATCTTTGCATGTCTGCTTCACCCTCTTCATCGAATTTTGGTCCTCCTTCGCTTCCTCCTCCGCCTTTGAACTTATCTCCACAATCTTCATCTTGCTGCATCATCATATTTGCAGGGCCATACCAGAATGATTTAGTGATGTGTTCATATTTTAGTGGATTTGAATCATCCTGTACCTTGAATTTTATTGTTGGTTGTGGAGAGCTGAAATTAGTCATGTCTAGGTCAATATAACCGTTTCCATTAACTAATGCTCCTCCAGAAGTTATTACTTCTATATCTTCTTCTTCACTCATTCCACAGCCCCAGGACATTCCACTGGCTTTGTCTACTGATATTGTCCCATTTATTGTTGTTCCATCAAAGTTCTTTGCCTGTACCCATAATGTTAATGCTGATACTGATTCATCTGGATTGATTCCCCATTTTGGCTTGAACATATCTAGATTGCCATTATCTAAATCATTGTAGTTTGTAATGCTTAATGGATAGCTTTCTCTGCCAATATCCATCCATTGCTCTGACTGATTGCTTCCTGGATTACCCTGACACATGTTTTCTTCTCCAAGCTCATTCTGTATGAAATCATATGGTATCCATTGGCCTTCTCCAAGATTGATCCAATCATCATCAAAGATATTATCATCATCTAGTTTTGCACTTGAGAGCTGCCAGGCCCCATCGCACATTGAATCAAACAAAATGATATAATACTCCCTGTCAGATAATTCCCGACTGCCCATGCAATCATATAGATTGAAGCCAAGTGCCTGCTCATTGAATGATCCGACATAGAACTTGTTATCATCACAAGCCCAAGGCAATGGATAGATTATATTGGAGTTTACAGTTAGGTTGGATAAGAAGACATATCTTTCCCAAGGATTTGCCCTGACTACTGCTATATCACCGATCTCTGGTATTGATTCACCAAGCGCATATGTCTCTACAATATCATTTGATGAATTGATAACTGCAATCGCATCATACATTCCACCACTCCAGCCCTCAAGATTGTTTCTTGTCTTTGTCTGATTGCTGTCATAGATATATAGGTCATATCCTGTGCCAAATGCATTGCTCACAACCCTTATCCTTCCATCACTGTTTGTTTCCAGATCCTCATATATTCCTGATACAGGCATTGATAAGACAATGACCTTCTTCATGACATTAAAAGTTGCCTCTGTGCCATCAGATATTGAGGAGATATTGAAGAATCCCCATAAGAACATTGGTTCATTAATGCTATGAGTGATTCCATTCTCAATTGTCCAGCTATTCTGGCTCCATGGACAGATCTCATTCACTGTCCATCTTATTGTATTGTCATTCCCATCTGCCGCTAATAGTTCTATCTCAAGATCACATTGGCCTCCTGGTTGTCTTACACGTTCTGGTACTCCTATCTGGAATGTTTTCTGTATAGGATCCAATGATGCACTGGAGAAAGTATAACTCATCTCTCCTCCGAATTCATCTCTTACACTTAAGCTATCACCAACATATGTCATTGTTGATTCATTGATATCAACATCAAATAAGTGCCAATCATTAGGAGTATTATCCTTGAAGATAGTCACATTATTAGGATCTGTAAGATTGACCCATAGTTCCCTGTATCTCCAATCATCAACATGACAGTAATCTGGAGAATTTTGTTCATTGCTCCAAGGATTGCAGTTTATTCTTAATTCAGTTACCCCTCCACCTATAAATACCTCTGAAGAGTCAAGCCTGAATAGATTATTAGCATTCTGGCTCCATTCCACTACATTATTGAGTGTTGTTTTTAATCCGAACAAGTTGCTAATTGAGAAGCTTCTTAATTCAATCTTAGGATTATCCCAATCATTACCTGGAGTTATTATGTTTCCTGAATCATTCACTTCCATCATTATCAAGTATTCGCCTGTCTCCACATTTGAGACATTGATGTCAAGGATTGCAATCCCATTATCACCAGTCCCGGCACTTACAGGAATGTCTAGTGCTGTCTCTTGGAAGTTCATTCTACCATAAGTCCTTAATGTCCTTATCAATATTGTTTTGTTTGAGATGCCTTGTTTTGTTGATGGTGATGCTACCATTACAGCTAATTTTACATGTTCACTGCCTACTTGGAATACTCCTAAGTTTCTTCCAGGCCATCCTGCCTTGTTTGTTGTAGTTACAAGATTATATTTGCCTAAACCGTTTGTTTCTGAATAGATAAGATTAAGCAGATATACAGGAGTTGCACTTGCATTGAATCTCAGATCACCATCTCCGCTAAATCCTGTATTTGAATCAACTCCCTGGCTCATGTTTCTTGTTGGTGATAATAATAATGTATCATACTTATCGCTTTCTACTCTATCAGTCAACAGCATGAAATATTCTTCACATTGGCCCGTGTTTGGATCACAGTTGTATAGTCCATCAGCATCAAGATCAATATTTGCCCATTGGTCATCCCAGAATTTATCCTCATTATCACTGCTGCCTGCATATAGGAATATTCCGCTTTGTGAAAGGCTTTTATTTACTAAATATTGATATACGTATTCTACTGTTGTTTCACTGTTTCCATTTTCTGCTTGTTTTGTTCTGCTTTTTATTACTCCATCAACTGATTTCAATGTCACTTTTCCGAGTCCTGTATCAAACTCTGTAACATTCCATACATATCCATTAGTATCGGTGAATGTATCTCCGACAATAAATGGTCCTAGAGTTGAGGAAAGAGTAAAGTTATAGTGTATCTCTGCATTTGATTCCCAAGTATTATTGTAATAATTCACAAACAATCTTGGATTATCATTATCTGTCTTATCAAACAAGAACACTGTTCTCTTAGTGAATTCTGGATATTGATTCCAATCCTGATATATTGTTGGCAGTCTTTGTTCAGCATCAACTAAGCAGTTTGTTACATTGGCTGGCTCAGTAATAGTATCAGCATTTGTTCCACAGCTCTTGTCTGTATCTAGAGTTATAGCCATCTTATCAGTTAGCTTGTTGGATGCAGGAATATTTCTCCAATCCTGTATTTCAGGTATTGTTATTGTATATGTCTCTGTCTTGAACCAGTAATTAGTCTGACCAGTATTTCCCTCACTATCAGCCACTTCAATCATCATATCATAGCTTGACTGCTCATAATCTGTCAATGGAACTGTTAATATGCAATAGTTTGCTATGCCATCACAATCATTAGTGTCTCCTACTTCTAATTTTGACCCTAATTTATATGCTCTATCCCACATTCCTGCTTTATTAATCTTTTTTACACTCACATTGGATATTGCATGAGGAGTCCCTGTTGGTGGATATGTGGACCAGTTAATATTGTCAAATGCACTTACATTTATTGTAAGATTGTCACCTATGGCATAACTTCTATCCTGATTATTGTCTGTCGGATTAGCCACAACAACAAATGATCTTAGGTTCATCCCTGTTCTTGCAGTTTGTGTTCCACTATCGGTTGTTGCTGTGAATATTACATCATAGAATCCTGACTTTAGGTCAGCAAGATCACTGCTGTCTATTGTGTATGTACCGTGCCCTTCTGTTATCTCTTGTTCTGTGCCATTAAATTCAATCTCTCTTGGCTGCATCCAGTTATCTTCAGTGCCCATATAATAAAGCTTTGTTATGCTTACTGTTCCATCAAGATCATTATTATTAAAATCCTGTAAGGTGATCTCAAAATCTGCATTTTGAGATTGGCTTAGCTCCCAATTCCTATTCCACAACCAGAACCTGAAATTCTTTACCATAAACCATGAATAAATTGACATTGAATTGTCATCAGTATCTGTCACTGTGAATTTCACTTCATAACTTCCAGAATCCCATCCTTCATCTGGTGTTGGGAGTGTCAATGAGCATGTTGCAGGCATTACTTTGGATGACTGGGAACTGTTTGCATTATTCTCAGATGAACTATTATCAGCTACAGTTGTGCATGATACACTTTCTGCTAGGCCAAGCTGTAGTGTCTCTCCTGTATCAAAATTCTTTATGCTTGCAAGAGTTGCAGTAAGGTCTGCCTGGCCTCCTCCAAATCCTGCACTGAAAGCCTCAATCATGAAATCTACGCTTGAATTAGTTCCGAAATTGCAGAATCCCTGATTATTGTCACATTCTGGATGAGTCCATACACTCCATAACTGAGTTCTAAACCATCCATGTCCTATGCCTGTTGTTGAACCGTTTGAGGTATTTGCCTTAATCCTGAACTTTATATCATGATCTCCTAAGGTTCTGTTGCTGGAATAAAATGTTAATAGTCTTTGTCCATTAGATAAACTTGATACAGCTATGTTTGTTATTTCATCTGTTACAACCCCTGTTCCCATTGCATAGACTTCAATTAAATTTATATCTGTAATATTTGCTGGAGCGACCTGCTTTCCATTGCCTGCATCAAAGACACTCACCTTAATGCATACTTTTGATCCAGGTGCAACACTATCAGACCAGCTTCCAGAATTGCAGTTTACTGGCATTCCGAATACGAATAAGGATGTTACATCCAAATAATCCTTGACTTTATAGGGTGTTCCAGAAATATTTGCCTCTACCTCAAGCTTATATGTTCCAGTAGATGCTGGTGTTGTGAATTTTATTGCGCATGCCTCTTCTCCAAACATATCTTCCATCTCATCCTTTACCCAATCAGGGACTTCTTCAGGAATAGCAGGATCATTCCATAAATCACTTAAAGTCATTGTGCTGAAAACTGTTAACCTATTAATTTTATCTTCATCAAGTATGCTTTTTAGATATATCTCAGTAGAATTGCAGTCATTTGTGAGGTCTGAGAGGTTTGCGAATTCTCCTGTTGCAAAATCTGTCTCTCCGACTAGGATGAATCCCTGGCTGTTAGGAGGGAATCCATTGCCTTCACCTTTTTGCGGACTGAATGCTTTCATGAAAAGTTTTCCATTGATGGCGCTGAACTTATATTCTTTTGTTATTGTTGAGTTTGCATATGTTGCAGTGAATATGATTATGTAGTCTCCGATCAATTCAGTGTCTATTGAAAAGTTTGCTGTATATATATTTGCAGAATTTGGAAGCAGTGTCATTTCCATCACTGTCCCATCTGGATATATCACTTGAACAGTAACATCTGCATCTGCTACTGATAAGCCTGTATCAAGATCGACCACTGATGATTTTAGGACAACTATTTGCCCTGGTGAGGCAACAGATAATGTGCTGCCTTCAGCAGTTTCAGCACTTGTTTTTAATGAGAATTTCTTTACAAAATATGACATATGCCCTATATTCCCCACGACAAGATTATGTTTTCCTGCTGTCTCGCTTATATTCAAGAGTTGGACATTTAATCCATGATATCTAATGTTATTATATCTTTGTGATATTGTCAAATCAATAGGACTTGTTATTGTTGCATTGTAAATGATCTCATGTTCTCCTGATTCATCATATTGCTCTAATGTTAAGGTTGTTAGATTAGTCGGCATGCTTTCTGTGGAATTCAATGCCAGAATGAAAAGGTTTGCATATTCTTCTCCTGTACCGTAAAATAATGGCTCGACCTGTCTTAGGATTATTGCCCTTTCTCCTGCAGGATCAATATAGAACATCAAGTATTCAATGCTGTTAAGGCTTATCTTTGAATTTTCTGTCAGGTATTGATATTTTATTGCTGAGAAGTCATCAAGTATGCTGATGAATAATGTGTCAAAATCATCTGATTCATCCTCTTTTTGCAGTATTGCATAATATGTTGTTCCATTGTTTGTGAAATTCGCGAACATCAATGTTCCAGTGAGGCCTGCATCATCTGTTATCCCTGCAGTTGCCATGTTGTCTGTGAATATCATCATCTCATAAGGCTCAGAGCCTGAAGATATCAGTGAAAGCATTACATTATCGATTGCAGAAACCTCTATTGCCTTTATTATTTCAATATCTCCATAAGTGACTGTCAGATTATATTCCCCTTCTGTCTCAGGTGCTGTTAATTCGACTTCAAATTTTCCATCAGAATCAGTTAATACATAGGTGGTTGTATTGTCTAATTCTAATGATACATTAGCTTCTGCTAATCCTGTTTGTCCGCTGTATAATGCTCCTGTTACAGTTATTGTCTCCCCAGGAGAATATAGGTTATTGTCAAGTCCTATATCAAGGCTTTCATCAGCAGCCTCAACAAAGCCTATCATTAATAGGGCTATGCCTATCAGTAAAAACATTTTAGAATTCATATCCACCACCCTTTTTTTGTTGTATCCACTCATCATAATGAACTATTATATTTTCTGACAGTATCTATTTATATAGTTTGTTTTTTTGTGATGAAGTCAAGTTGAGAATGATAAGAAAGTTATCACGCTCACACAGCATTGTTCACTGCATCAGTTGCCGAGTTATTTAATATAGTAAGTATTATCTTAATGTTCGCTAGGTGATAACTTTCCTACTTAAGTTGACTTCATCTTTTTTTGTTTAGTAATGCAGGATTAGATGACATTGCCTGCCAGCGAACCTTTTATGTGATAGGTGATTACAAATAACTCGATATATAATTAATATGCTATGCTGTGTGAGCCTGGCAATGTCAAGTTTATTGAACTTGACTTTTTTTTATTTAAGTATGTGAAGCACGAATTCTTTTCTTATCCGCAATAATTCATATCCTGATATCTTGTTTCCGAATTTTGTTATGAACTCTTCTATGAAATCATTTATCCTTTCTGGTTCTAAAACTATCTCTATATGGATATCATATTTTCCTATATGATGCATTGATGCATTGAAGTCAGGATGAAGCTTATAGAATGATGATAATTCCTCTCTTAATGATTGGTCTTGGAATGTTATGAATATATGATAATAATTCAGCCCAAGCTTCTGCCAATTTAATCTTATCTTGAATCCTGAAATTAATCTCATTGCATCCTTGAATCGGTATTTTATTGCTTCTGGTGTGAGTTTAAGTTTCTCTGCAATCTCAGTATATTTAGATCTGGAATTCAATGAAAGTATTCTTAGCAGTTCATCTTCTGTCTTATCTTTTGGATGATCCTTATGCGAAAATTTATTGCTTAATTCATAGATAAATTTTCCATTTGGATAAAGATATTTCTCATTAGTTATGTTTGTCTCAAATGATTTAAGTATATGCCTTTCCTGGAAGTATGATCCGAATCTTCTGAAGAGTTCATTGCTGAAATCAACCATTTGAATGTCTTCCTCTGTATATACTGTTATTAGATAATCAAAATTTCCTTCTGTCTCTGCAAACCATGATGCTATCTTATGATCTTTTACATAATTGATGAATTCCTCTTTTATTTTTCCTGAAAGGCTCTTGTTTTTTATTAGAATTTTATATACTGATCCTTGCAAGTATTTTATGAAAGTCCAGTATCCTGTGAGGATCTTTTCTTCTTCCAATCTCTTTATCCTGTATTGTACGACTTCTTTGCTTAATCTTGTCTTTCTTCCGATCTCTGTGAAGGAAGCTCTTACATCTTGATCTAGGACTCTTAATATTGCTAGATCCTTTGCATCTAGATTGGCTAATTTTGAGAGCATTTTCTATTAAAGCTCGATTAATCTATATAAATATTCCGTTTTGTCAAAAAAATCAATAAGAGATTTTATATAAATCATAGTATATTACTACTGTATAGTTGAAAAGAAGAGGGGGATGAATTAAAATGAACAAGGATAAGAACTTAAGAGGAATATTGATAGAGAAACCCGGATTTCCTGAGAAGACTGAATATTCTTTTAAAGACATGTTTAATGATAAATTTTTTCAAACTTATTTAACTATAATACTTAGCTGCACTACTCTTGGAGTAATGATTTATGGTGCAGCGATTAGAGATGCACAGGATAGAATAAAGCCAGAGCTCTTAATAAAAAACCTAAACTATGATCCCTTGCCAGAGAAATTTTATGTAATAAAGGACAATAAAGGAAAAACCATCGATACAGCATTCGTTGAGATCGATGGTGTAGGAATGTGGCATACGTTAGGTGGAAGAAAATGACTGAATACTCTGACAAGGAAAAGGAATTGATTGAATATTATAAGTCATTGCCTAAGTTCTCTCTAAATATATTTGAGATGGAACGGTTACTTAAGAAACCACTAGAATATGCTGTTGATTTGGAATATTGCATAAATAATTATATTTTTATTTTTGGTTATAATTTGTGTGAAATAGGGAAAGGGCTACATGAAAATCAATATTTAATGGATGAAATCGAGTTATCAAAAAAACATAAAACGCAATATTTCTCAAATTTTGAACAAAGACCTTTTCTTGATGATTATTTCTTGCTTAGAGGTATGCCTGTCCGTGAAGCCAAGGGCAAAATATGGAAAAGGATTTTGTTGAGATATTTTCATTGAATATCTTCCGAATATTTCTTATTCATTATTTAAAGCATTCTGAAGAAATCGGAAGATTTGCAGAATTCTATGATAAAGGCATATTAAGGATTTTATATTTCTCTCAGTTATGAAGTCAATAGCTCCATTGAGTAATATTCGGGACAAGATCCATCTTATCCGGGGCAGGCAGGTGATACTTGATAGAGATTTAGCTGAACTTTATGGTGTGAAGTCTGTCCGTTTGAGAGAACAAGTAAAAAGGAATATCAAAAGGTTTCCTTCTGATTTTATGTTTAAATTAACTGATAAGGAAGTTGACCTTATGGTGTCGCAAAATGCGATACCTTCAAGAATGCACCTTGGAGGATACCTGCCCTTTGCATTTACTGAACAGGGGGTCGCTAACCTTTCCAGTGTTCTGACAAATGACAAAGCAATACAGGTCAATATTCAAATCATGAGAGCATTTGTTTTCATGAGAAAATTCATTGCTGCAAATGCAGATATATTTCATCGACTTGATAGAGTAGAAGTGAAACAGGTAGAGCATGATAGGAAATTCGATGAAATATTTGATGCTATACAAAGCAAAGATATAAAGCTCGATAAGGGGATTTTCTTTGATGGGCAGGTGTTTGATGCATATAAATTTGTCTCAGATATAATCAAGACTGCTAATCACTCTATTATCCTTATTGATAATTATATTGACGATTCAGTATTGACGCTTTTTTCAAAGAGAAGTACAAATGTTAAAGTCACTATTTATACAAAAGAGATTAATAAGCGATTATCATTAGACTTAAAGAAGTATAATTCTCAGTATCCTTTCATTGAGATTAGGAAATTCAATAAGTCACATGACAGATTTCTCATAATTGATGATAAAAGGATATATCATTTTGGAGCATCATTAAAAGATTTGGGAAAGAAATGGTTTGCATTCTCTAAATTTGATAAAGAAGCAATTGAAATCTTGGAAAGATTGAAATAAAGAAGAAGCTATACAGCAATTTCATGAATGGCTTGATCAACCTTGACTTTTAGTAGATCAACAAGTTCAGGCTGGTTGAAATAGTATGTATCAGGGATATCTAGGTTTATTATTCTTTTCTTTAAGTATTCTTTTTGGAATCTTTTTGATATCTCTGTCCTCTGGAATTCTTCCATTACAAACACCATGTCTGCCCATTTTAATTGTTTTTCTGTCAATAGATTATTAAAAAGACCTGCTGATTTTGTGTTGAATCTATCTCTGAATAGGAATTCTGCTGTCCTTGATCGGTTCTGTCCTTGATTACAAACAAATAAGATGTTCACTAAGGAAGCTCAGTTGACTGATTATAAATATTTTACTAAATAACATTTATCGTGAATCTTCCGGAAATTTATGATACCTTATATAAAGCATTCTGATACTTCCGAATATTTTCCTATAATTCCTTAGTAAGGCATATTAAGAACTGTTTATTCATATCTTAAATGTTTGTTGTGAAGATGACAGAGGAGTTTGAGAAAAGTTTTAGGAAGACCATACCCTTGTCTATGCAAGATCAATTATGGTCACGCATTCGTAAACTCGAGGAAAATCCTTACATAGGAAAACCTCTTGGACATATAGATTTAAGAGAGCTTAAGGCAGATAAATTCAGAATATATTTTATGATTTACAAAGAAAAGGTGCTTGTCCTATTAGTGGGTGTAAGCGATAAGAAACAACAGCAGATGGCTATAGACACTATCAAGAGGAATAAACATCTTCTTGATGAATTCGTAAAAAATTTAAATTAGAGGTAATTAGCTATGGAAATGAATAAAGAGAATACTCTAACAGAGGAAAATAAATTTTTGAAGGAGCTTATTAATAGCTTAGATGATGTAAAGAAAGGCAGAATTAAGGACATTCCTGATGAATAAGGTAACACAATTGGAAAAAGAGCAACAAAAACTTTTATATGAATTCTATAGAAGGCTTGCTGAGCTTAGGACAGGAAGATATGATTCAGTCATAGATAAGGCAATAAAATAATTATCCCAGAAACTTCCTAACCTGCGCAGCCTTAAGGATCCATTCATTCATTGCTTGATGATCATTATGTCTTATTGCTTCTGCGACTTTTGTTGTGGCTTCATAATGCTCCGGATTCTCTACATAATTGAACATCTTGATTGTCTTGAGGACTTTCTTGCGAATAGATTCAGGGAATAGGCCAAGATTCTCTCTATTCAAATATTGCAATGCTTCTGTTATATCATATTCGATGTTAGCATAGCATGATTTTATCTTGTCAATATCATTCTCTTCCAAAGCCGACATCCCTAATATTTCAGGCGGCAACCCTATGGAATATAATGCTCCGCAGAATTTGATTGCCCTTGGCAATTGAACTCCTTGCGTTGATCTTGAATATCCAAATAATCCTGTATGCATTCTTCTCATCCTTCTTTCAGGAAGATATCTGCTTAAATGATTGACTAATGGGGCTATTTCCGGGATTATTGATTGATACTCTTTTTCTGCAATATCAATATATTTTAATGCAAGCTCTTCATCAACTTGCAATGGATCTTTTTTGCTTATTGAATTGATATATTCTATTGAGTCAAGGACTTCTCTTAATGGATGATCATACTTATATGCTGATTGCAGTGTAAAAGTCTGAACACTGGGATAGCCTTTCATTATCTGTGTTGCTGTTGATGGCTTGAAATTTCCTCTAAACGGACTTGATCCCATTCCGATTATTGGAAATAATTGTTTGCTTGATGCTTTTTCCAAGTCTTTTAATCTCTGCAATGCAATCTTGACCATTAATATTGCTGCTAATGATCCATAATTCAGTGCAGGGTCACTTCTTGCAAACCATACTCTTAATGTTTCTTCTTTAGTTTGTTGCAGGTAATTCTTTACATATTTGCTGGAGTTTAATATCTGTTCTTTTGTCTCAAATAGAGGAGTGATTCTGATATTTTTTGGATTGAAATTTCCTAACCATGTTGAAAGTTTTACATCATTTACTGTTGATTCATGTGCTTTGTGTATGAAATTCTCATAAAAATCCTTAAGCCTTAACATTGGCTTTTCATTCTCGCACATTGGAATCACAATCTCAAATATTGGTGCAACTTCTCTATTATAGAAGCTTGTTGCAACATCATGATTTCTTGGAATACTGTAGACTACTTCTGCCAATACTTTTGCTTCATTAGGCTGGATGTCAGGATTTGGTGCTCTTATCGTCAGGAATTTATCTTCTCCTAGAATATTATCTTTGAAATAATGAGGATATTTTGATAATAGTTTATGAACAACATAATTATCAACCTCTTTTCCTTCAATATCCCATAATTGTTCGTCAATATGTAGATGAGAGAATACATAATATGCTTCCTGCACTTCATCCTCTCCATTCATTATCTGATTATTTGAGAAGAAAGGTATATTTACATTATCAGGATGCTGAGTTGACATTGTTCTGCTGATCTTCATTTTAGGCTCCTGATGAATTCATTGATCCTTTCAAGACCTTTGATCAATGTATCATTTGATACAGCATAATTTATTCTTATGTAGCCTTCTGCGCCGAATGCATCTCCTGGAACAACACCGACTTTTTGTTCTTCCATCAATCTATGACTGAATTCTTCTGATGAAAGTTTATTTATTGGTGCGAATAAATAGAATGCTCCATGTGGAGGTTTTGCATTTGTTTCTAATGTTTTTATGCAAAGATCTCTTTTCTTTTTGAATTCATTAATGATATTATTTGTTACTTCTTTTTTTGTATTGAATGCCTCTGCAGCCATCTCTTGAGCAATGCTTGATGCTCCTGAAGTTGTTTGGCTTTGAAGAGTATCCATCAATTTCATTATATGCTCAGGACCACCTGCATATCCTATTCTTAATCCTGTCATGCTGTATGCTTTTGAGCAGGCATTCACTGTAATTGTTCTATCATGCATGTCCTGAAATGATCCGATGCTGTAATGTTTATTGTCATCATAGATGAAATATTCATAGACTTCATCAGAGATGATGTATAAGTCATTTTGTATTGCTAAGTCAGCTATTCTCTTTAATTCATTTAGACTTATTACTGCACCTGTTGGATTGCATGGACTATTGAGAATGATTGCTTTTGTGTTTTTTGTCATCTTTTCTTTAATTAAGTCAGCTTTGACATTGAAATCTTCTGTATCTGCTATGATTGGAATAGCTCCTGGAAGCTTTATCTGTTCTGCATACGAGACCCAATAAGGTTTTGTGATTATGAGTTCGTCTCCTTGATTTGCTAAGATACTTATTGCATTATGCAATGAATGTTTTGCTCCATTAGAAACAACAATCTGATCATTATTGTATTCTAAATTATTATCTTTCTTGAATTTTTCTATTATTGCTTTTTTTAAATTTGATATTCCTGAGACAGGAGTGTATCTGTTCTTATTACTGTTGATTGCATCTATGCCTGCTTGTTTGATATTATCGAAAAGATCAAAATTTGGCTCTCCTATGCCAAAATCCACAACATCAAATCCTCTTGATCTGTATTCCTTGATCATCCTACTGGCCTTTAATGTCGCTGATGGTTCAAACCTAGACATCACACTAGACAATTCCTTCATGATCTACCCCCACTATAAACTCTCTGAAACTCAGAATTTATAAAAGTTGTGACTGGAGAAGGAAAAAAAATACGGAAATTGATAATATGTTATTTAAAGCATTCTGGAAATTTCGGATATTTTCCGAAAAATCTTGAGAAAGGCATATGAATAAATACTGATTACTCCAGATTATGCGCAAAGACTTGTCAATAAAAAAGGATTATTCTGTATTATTGAAAAATATAGGTTCATTGTTAGAGAGGGGAAGGAGAACAGCAGCATATAATATTAATTCTATCTTAATACAAACTTATTGGGATATAGGAAAATCTATTGTGGAGTATGAACAACAAGGTTCAGAAAAAGCAGTTTATGGCAGCAAATTATTAGCTAACTTATCTCGAGATCTTAAACAAAGTTGTTTTAAGGGTTTTAGCAGAAGCAACATCTATATGATGCGACAATTCTATCTTGCATATCCAAAATTCCAGACACTGTCTGGAAAATTGAGTGATCAGCAGTCTGTTAAATTAAGCTGGAGTCATTATGTAGAATTATTGATTGTAGAGAATGATTTAGAGAGAGGTTTTTATGAGAAGGAATGTATTAATGAAAGATGGTCTGTACGTGAATTGCGCAGACAGATTGATTCTGCATTGTTTGAGAGGATAACATTAGGCAAGAATAAAAAGAAAATTATTGAACTTTCTAGAAAAGGACAGATCATCAGGAAACCAGAAGATATTGTTAAAGATCCATATATTTTCGAATTCCTGGGACTTTCAGAAAAGGATTATTCTGAAAAAGAATTAGAGCAGGCTTTGATAGATAATCTACAATCGCTAATACTTGAGCTAGGCAAGGGATTCACATTTGTGAAAAGGCAATATAGGATAATGATAAATAACGACCAATATTATATAGATCTAGTGTTCTATAATAGGATACTCAAATGTTTTGTGCTGATAGATCTAAAGATAGGAAGAGTCAAGGCGCAAGATATTGGACAGATGAATCTCTACATCAATTATTTCAAAAAAGAGGAGGGACAAGCAATAGGGATAATATTAGCAAGATATAAGGATCAGATAATGATAGAATATGCATTGGGTAGTGTGTCAAATAAACTATTCATCTCAAAATATAAAATATATCTTCCCACAGCCGAAGAACTAGAGAAGCTACTATAACACTTGAATGAATCTGCCTTTCTTATCAGGATCAAAGATATATCCTAACATCTTAAGACGATGTTTTTTCGAATAATTCGGAGATTTTCCGAAATTTTCACCTAAAGGCATAGAATTTCTTAATAGTCCTTCAATTTTAGTTTCTTCCACTTCTTTGTTGGTTTAGAATATTTTATTGACACGTCTAATAGTTTAGCGAACATGTCTTCCGATATGTTGTTTTTTGGTAAGCATTCTATTGCCGCACTTTCAAACATAACGCATAAGTGTGCTGAATCTCTATCTGATAATACTCCTAGTTTTAATATTTTTGCCGTGAGTTTATAATAGTCTTTGATGCTTCTTTCTTGATATTCTTTATATTTCTTAGTCTTCTTCATCTTAGCAACATTTTCTGGCTTCATATAATCCCATTCACCCATCTTAATTCACCCAGAAATCTCTTAGTGAGAATAATCCTTTCCTTGCTGCTTGCATGTATTTCTTTGAATTTAGTAGCTTATATCCTAAAACAAGTTCATTTTCTTCGACGCATGGTTTGGGATTTCCGAATATCTTAACATCTATCAGTTCATATTCTTTGAGAATAATATTATTACAATTACCACACTTAAACAACCTCATATCTTCCCCATCCTCAATGCGTTCCAGAAAACCTTCCTTACAGCTTGGACAATCCATTTTAACCACCTCTTTGCGGGGTTTTACTGAAAGAAGGTATTTAAATAGTTTAATATTGAGCACGAATCATGAATAAAAAAGGGAAGAGGGTTTAAAAAGGAAGTAAGTATAGAAACTGTTATAAATTCTAAAATACTATATGTACATGGGTGATACTGTGGTCAAAAAATTATTAATCATTACTGAACAGCCAAATTATAATCCTATAAACTTAAGTGACGATAAACTTAGTGAACTTAAAAATGATATAACAGCGGAATTAGTAGAAGACATAGTAGAATGTAAGTATTGTAAGAATTTTAAAAAATATTGCAAAGGTACAATTTTGCCATTAAATTTCCCAGAGCCAGAAAACAAGCATTCATATAAAAGGTTCTATAAATTTGTTAAAATTATGGAAAATCTTTTGAAAGAAAATAATATTAATTGGTACAGAACACATTATATCAAACATCACGCCAAAAGTATTAACAAAAATAATGTTAAGACCGAATGTGCAGAGAAATTTCTTTTAAGAGAAATTATTGAATATAAGCCTGATGCTATTTTTTCCATCGGAAGAGAAGCTACAAGATGGTTTATAAAGAAAAATAAGCTTAATAATATCGGGATTAAATCGTTCAGAGATGCAGTTAATTTAACAGATAATCATAAAAATACAACAATCGATTTTGAAGGAAAACGTATACTTCTATTTGCGTTTGACCACCCAAGCAACAGGAACAAGTTCGCAAATAAATATACTGACATATACACAAAAAATCTGATTAGCAAATGCGTTCTTAATATTAAAAAAGCGTAAAATATCCGGAATTTTCACCTAAAGACATATAAAGATTTGATAATTCTCTTGTTTATGCGCATTAAAGACATTCCACTGGAGAATAGACCGCGTGAGCGAATGAAGAAACTGGGTCTTGGAGGGTTATCTGATGCAGAAGTATTAGCTTTGATCTTACAGAAAGGCACTCGTTCTGATAATGTTATTGATATGAGCAATAAATTGATTGCTAAGTATGGTCTTGAGAAACTTTCATCTTCTTCATTGACTGAATTATCTGCTATTGATGGCATAGGAGAAGCTAAAGCAATACAAGTACTTGCAGCATTTGAATTGAGTAAAAGAATTAAGGTCGTGAATCATAATATTTTCAATTCAGCCAAAGATGTGTATGAATATTTAGGACCAAAGATGAAAGATCTTAAGCAAGAACATTTTGTTGTGTTATTATTAGATTCAAAGAATAAATTGATTAAAGAAGAGACTGTGTTTATTGGAACTTTAGATGCTGCTCTAATACATCCAAGAGAAATATTCAAATCGGCTATACGAGAATCTGCCGCATCAATAATACTTGTTCATAATCATCCAAGTGGAGATCCTGAACCATCAGATCAAGACTTGATTTATACAGGATTATTGAAATCTGCTGGAAAGTCATTAAATATTAAGGTTCTAGATCATGTGATTATAGGTCAAGAAGGTTACTGGAACTGGAAAGAGGAGAAATAAAGATTTTTAAAACGGAATAAACAACAGCACAGTTAATCCGTAAATTTTACGGAAATCCAATGCAAAAGTTTATTAAGAATCTTGAAGTACTGAAAGACGATATAAATGAGAATATTTATAAGTGAATACGGACATTATTGTTTTGAGGTTGATGGTTTATGATATTAAGCAGGGATGAGGCTGTTTGCGTTGTTTTAGGCATGGCTGAAAATAATGAGATAAATTCTACGACCAAATTAAATAAGCTCCTGGCCAGATTAAATCTTTTTCTGATTCCCATTGATATAGATTTTAGTTTAAATAAATATGGCTCTTTTAATGCAGAATTAGACTCCCTAGAGAGTTGCAAATATTTTTCTATTGAAACATATAGATATAAGGATAATGACGTAAAAAAATATAAGATAACTAATCATGGTACTGAGTTGTTCAAAGAGACAAAAAATAAGAAATTAAATAAAATTTTAACAGAAGAAGAATATTCTCAGATTACTGAAGAAATAAGAGAATTAAGTAAATTACGTGCCAGCGATATATCTGGTGATGAACATAAAATATTATTAGTAGATATAGAGACTAGATATAAACTGATCGGTAAAATAAACGAAGTATTAGTTGAGTTATTTGATTTAAAAGATATACATATTCCTGAAGATGCTATTGCTAATATTAGGCTTAAAGCCATTATTGAATACTGTTATTATGTAACATTGTATTTGAAGAAGAAGTTTGAAAAAATAGAAGAAAATTATGATTACGAAGCATATATGTTTGATTATTATTTCTTGTATCATATAGGAAATTTAATCCCTTTTGTAAAAAAACAATTGAGAGGAGAGAAAGATGTTCACATGATAAACAGGTATTATCATTACCTTATATATTCAGTTAAAGATAGATATCCATTTTCTATAGATAATCCTGATCTTAATAAATTGATAGCTGAATAAAAATGACATCTTATGCATTTGATGATTGTTCTATTCTTCACTTATGCAAAATAGAGATAAATAAGGCTTTTTTGATATATTTTGATAAAAAAGAATTTAAGCATGATAATTATCAGAAATTAGAGTTGCTCAATGCGTTTCTTGATAAGAATTCTTTACATAAATATAAATTCGTTCCTAATACTATTCAAAAGAATATCCTTAAAGTGGTTGATGATATGTTTGGCGGATATAATGTTCAAATACTAGGAACCACATTCAAAACATTAATAATAGACCAAACAGAAGAATTTTATGAAAATGTAAAAAATGATTTTATGAACATTTCCAAGAAGGAAGACATTGTCTCGATTAAAAAAATGTTTATAGAGAATGTTCGAGAATTGAGGAAAGAAAAAAAGACTCCATCTGATGATGATTTAAAAATAATTGCCGGATATAAAGATTTCTATGTTAAAGACATAAAATACTTTATTACTGAAGATGAGCATTTCTGGGGATATAAAGATCTAATTCTAAAATATTATAATATAACAATAGTAGAAGAATGGAATAGCGACAAACTAATTGATTAACGATAAATAATAGACTAGAAACGCGCCAGAAACTGCCGTCAACATTATAAAAAATTGAACCCAAAGTTTTATTTGTTCTTGCTTATTTTTAATCATTCTAATATGTCTTCTTGCTTGCATAATGCTGCCTATGAACGCTATAAGCATTACAAATGCCCAAACATATTCTTGAGGAATCATTTTTTGTATTTCTCTTTCTTTTCTGCCACAGCCCAATTAGAAGATTCAGTGCGTAGCTTTTTTATGTGTATGTGTTAGGTGTTTCTGCCCAATCTCTAGCTACCATTCCTGCTTGTTCTAATACTATTTCTGTGGCTTTTTGCTGTTTGTCTGGAGGATAACCGTATTTTTTCAAAATCTTTTTTACGTTTAATCTTAATTTTGCTTGAACACTTTCTCTTATTGTCCAGTCTATTGAAACACTATTTCTTATTGTTTTTACAAGTTCTCTTGCAATATCTTTTAATGTCTCATCTTTCATTATTTTTACTGCACTATCATTAAGTTTTATTGCATCATAAAATGCTATTTCATCTTCTGTAAGCTTTAGCGTGTCACCTCTATTTTCTTCTTGGCGCATCTTTTTTGCTAGGTCTACTAATTCTTCTATAATCTGAGCAGTTTCAATATTTTTGTTTGTATAAGATTTTATTGCTCTATCTAGCATTTCTGCAAATGATTTTCCTTGCACTATATTCTTTTTTGAAATTATTCTTATCTGGTCTATTAATAATTTTTTTAATGCTTCAAATGCAAGATTTTTTTGTGGCATGTCTTTGACTTCTTCTAAGAATTTATCAGATAATATGCCTATATTTTGGCTTTTTAGCCCTGCTGCTGCAAATATATCTATTATTCTATCAGAAACTATTGATTTAGAGATTATCTGTTTTATTGCAGAATCTAACTCTTCTTCTTGTCTTGCTGAAGTTACGGTATATTTTATTATTTGCGATCTAACTATCTGGAAATATCCTAACTCATCACGAATTTTCATTGCTTTATCATGCGGTACTGCTAAGGCAAATGCTTGTAAAAGTTCTTTTGTATGTTTAATGAATCTTTCTGTTCCTTTTTCTTGTGCTGCTATATGATCTATTATCTTTGGTGTACTAGATAATTTATCTTTAAGTGGGAGATTGATGAATTTCTTATAATCAACACCATGAAGCAAGTTTAGCACTATTTCATATTTTTCTATCATTAAATGTGCAGCCAGTTCTTGATCTAAGAAAGGTTTACCCCTTCCACCGCTTTCTGTGTAAGTTGCAAGAGCATCTTTTAAATCAGAGGCTATTCCTATATAATCTACAACTAATCCGCCTTTTTTATCTGTAAATACTCTGTTTACTCTTGCTATTGCTTGCATTAAACCATGGCCACGCATTGGCTTATCAATATACATTGTATTTAGGTTTGGAACATCAAATCCTGTAAGCCACATATCTCTTACTATGAAAAGTTTTAGTTCATCTTCAGGGTTTTTTGCTCTCTCTGCCATATCTTGACGTTTCTTTTTATTCCTTATATGTTCTTGCCAGTCTTTAGGATCAGATGCCAAGCCTGTCATTATGACTTTTAAGAATCCTTTTTTATCGTCTTTATTATACCATTGAGGCCTTAATTTTATTAGTGCATTATGAAGATCAATACAGATACGTCTACTCATACATACAATCATTCCTTTGCCTTCAAAATTTGCTTGTCTTTTTTCATAATGTTCTACAATGTCTGTAGCTATTCTTTTTATACGATCTTGGCTTCCAACTACTGCTTCTACTCTTGCCCATCTACTCTTGAGTTTTTCTTTCCTTGCTACTTCCTCTCCTTCTGTTACTTCTTCAAATTCTTTATCTATATGTGGTCTTTCTTCTGGTTTTAGATCAAGTTTAGCTAATCTGCTTTCATAATATATAGGTACTGTGTTTTTATCTTCTACTGCTTGCTCAATATCATATTTATCTACATATTTTCCAAATACTGCGGGTGTGCTTCTATCTGATTTTTCTATTGGTGTGCCTGTAAATCCTATAAAAGAGGCATTAGGCAAAGCATCTCTTAGATGCTTTGCAAATCCGTCTATAAAGTCATATTGGCTTCTGTGTGCTTCATCTGCTATTACTATGATGTTTTTTCTGTTTGATAATAATGGATATTTGTCTCCTTTTATTTCTGGCAAGAATTTTTGTATTGTTGTGAAGATAATTCCTCCTGAAGATACTTTGAGGAGTTTTTCTATTTCATTTCTTTCTTGTGCATGCTTAGGCGTTTCTCTTAGTATATCTTGACAGTTACTGAATGTGTTAAATAGCTGGTCATCAAGATCATTTCTGTCTGTAAGCACTATTACTGTTGGGTTTTCTAGTTCTGGTGTTTGTGATAGTTTTCCTGTATAGAATACCATTGTTAGACTTTTTCCAGATCCTTGTGTATGCCATACAATTCCTGCACGCTTGTCTCCTTTTGTTGCTTTTATAGTGTTTTCTATGGCTTTGTTTGTTGCTTCATATTGATGATATGCTGCTAGTTTTTTTGAGATTTTTATGCTCGAGTCTTGTTTGGTTTTTTCAAAGACAATGAAGTTTTTTATAATGTCTAGGATAGTGTGCTTGTTTAGCATTCCTTTGATTAGTGTTTGTGTTTCATCTGTTTTGTATTTTTCTCCATTTATGGTTTTCCAGGGCATGAATCTTTCTATTGGGCTTGTTATAGTTCCTGCATGTGCTGCTGCACCGTCACTTATTATTAGTATTTCATTGAATCTGAATAATGATGGAATTTTATCTTTATATGTCTGGAATTGATTGTATGCATTTGTTATTGTTGCATTTTCGTCTGCTGCATTTTTAAGCTCGAAGATGACAAGAGGTAATCCATTGATGAAAAGAATAATATCTGGTCTTCTATTATCATTTTCTATGATTGTGAATTGGTTTATTGCTAAGAACTCGTTGTTGCTGGGGTTATTAAAGTCAATAATATTTACAAAATCGTTTTTTATCTTATTTGTCTTATATTCTACTGGAACGCCTTTTATTAATAGATTATGAAAGTCTTGATTGTTTGCTTCTAGATTTTGGCTTTCTGCCCTTAAGATCTTCTTTATTGCCTGTTGTTTTGCTTCTTTCGGGATTTGTGGATTTAATTTATCTATTGCATCCCTTAAATGATCCAGCAGGATTACTTCTTTGTAATCTTTTCTCTGCGGTGTTTCCCCATCACATGCAATATCTGGCCCATAGATTATTCTGTAACCACAGTCTTTCAACAGCTGTAAACACATGTTTTCAATATCCGATTCAGTAATAATATTCATTGTTTATTTTCAATCTTCTCCAGTGTATCCACACATCCCCATTCTTGGAGAGTTGACAATAGGGAGGAAGTCTGGCTCTTCACACTTATGTTTCTTTGCACATTTCTTGCACAAAAAACAGTCTCCTGAATAAATGCAGTATGTGCAGATGACTTCGGCAGGGTTTTTACAATCCATACATTTGATTCTTGGAAGATTATTTCTTGCAATAATTACTGGTTTTTCTGTATTTGTTTTAATTGCTGAAATACATTCTAATTCAAGCATGGTGGTTGTTCCAAAATCATATTCGTAAGTGAATTTTAGTCCAGGTTTTAAGATTGCAAACATTTTTGTAAGCATGGATTTTTCATCTTCTTCTAATTCGTCATCTGACATATAACTGATCTTATTAATAATAAATCTACTGAGATGACCGCAGCATTCCAGCCAAACATCTCTTAAGAAATGGTCTAGAAAAGATAATGGCTTATTTCTCGGAATAGTAAGATAGATGAAAAATGGCCCTGCAGATGCTCTTATAAGGAATGAATCTATTACTCCGGTATCTTTAAGGCACGTTTGAAGATGCTTTTTCATTGCACGCTGCGAGAATGGCTGTTTACAGTTTCTACAACTGCCTTTAGAGAATTTTGGATCTAGCGGATCATCAGGAAAATAATTTTTGTTAAAACAATTATCACACATCCCATCATGCCAATCATTATTATGTGCAGAGATGATCTTTTTGCATTCCTTACATGTATAATTCATCTCTTCAGTGTTCTTCATATGAAATGTTCGCAGTTTTTTATCATGCTCTTCTCGGCTTAACGATTGAATATAACTGCCACTTTTACCAATATTTAAATTATTTTTCTTCATGATTTCGCCTCTGACGGAGATAATTGTTTTTGTATTTGTCCACAAAATATTCAAATAATCCTTTCTTAAAATCCTCATAATCAATC
>DUIB01000059.1 GCA_013330595.1 Candidatus Woesearchaeota archaeon
TGTTTCCTGAATTTTTCCATTGCTTCTTCATAGATCTCTTTGATCTTTTTTCTCTCAAAATCTCTCTGAAGCAAGGAGCTTGGCTTCATGACTAGATAATCAGCCTGTCTTATTGCATTGATCTCTAGATTAGCAGAGTTCTGGGAAATGAATATTATTGACAAGTCATTATGTCTTGCAATCAACAATAATTCTGATAATAACTTGTTTGCATCTGAAAAGCTCTTTCTTGAGCTGAATAAAATTCCTCCTTCATCTATCAATACAAAAGAATTTGTCTTTATATCATTGATATTATCAACAACATTAATCCATTCAGGCATGTCTTTTTCATTAAAGCCCATTCCATAAAAATTCTTTTTAGACAAAACATGAAGATTCTCTAGAAGTTTCAATCCAAAAGCAGTCTTTCCGGTTCCTCTTGCACCTAGAATAATACCGATAGTTGATTGGTTTTTAGCTAAGAATTTTTCAAAATTATCATAAGATCCTTTTATTGCATCAATTGTTTTGAACTTGACATAATCATCAGGAGAGGATTTTTTCTTAATTACATTAGAACCATTCTCCCTAAATAATAAAATCACTTTCTCTGTGCCCATGATTATTCCCTGGAATATCAATGAAACAAGCCTAAACAACATCTTAAAAGGCCATAATACAGCTCTCCAGAACAAATGATCCTTAGGCATAATCCATAAATACAGCTTTGATTTATATTTTTATTGAAAAAATTTATATATAGCTATTATTCCGACATACCATGAACAAAGTAATCTTAATTATCAGAGACGGATGGGGATACAGAAAAGAAAGAGAGCATAATGCGCTTTTTGAAGTCCCAACACCCAATACAGATAAATTAATGAATGAATATCCTAATGTTTTGCTCAAGGCTTCGGGGGAATCAGTAGGGCTGCCAGATGGGTATCAGGGAAATTCAGAAGTAGGGCATATGACGATAGGATCAGGAAGAATCATTTTTCAATCATTAGCAAAAATAAATAAATCAATAAGAGATAAAGAATTTTTTAAAATTCCTGAATTCTTAGAAGCCATAAATAATTGTAAAGAACACAATTCAAAATTACATTTAATAGGTTTGTTGCAAGTAGAAGGAGTACATGCACATAGGGATCATTTATTTGCACTTCTAGAATTATGCAAACAGCAAGATTTCAATAATGTTTTTGTTCATGTCATAACTGATGGAAGAGATGCTCCTGTCAATGATAGTTTAAAGCATGTTGAAGCATTGAATAATAAAATGCATGCATTAGGATTGGGGAGCATTGCAACAATCTCTGGAAGATATTACACCATGGACAGGGATAAGAGATGGGATAGAACAAAAAAAGCCTATGACTGCATAATCAATGCAGATTCAGAAACTTTTGATGATGCAATAACTCAAATAAAAAAATGTCATGCAAACAACGAGACAGATGAATTTATTATTCCGAGAAAGCATAAGGATTATGATGGAGTAAAAGAAAATGATTCAATGATCTTCTTTAATTTCCGTACAGACAGGACAAGACAATTCACCCAAGCTGTTGTTGAAGAGCAATTTGATGGATGGCAAAGAAAGCCATTAAATATTTTTTATGTCGGAATGACTCAATATTATATTCCAATGAATGCAAAGGTCGCTTTCAAAGATGAATCATTTAAAAACCTTTTAGGAGAGATAGTGTCAAGACATAATATCAAACAATTAAGGATTTCTGAGACAGAAAAATATGCTCATGTAACTTTTTTCTTTAATGGACAGATAGAACAACCCAATCCTGGAGAAGATAGGATATTGATTCCTAGTCCTAAGGTTGCAACATACGATTTAAAACCAGAGATGTCTGTATATGAAGTTACTGAAAAATTAGTAGAAGAAATCAATAAGGATAAATATGAATTCATTGTAACAAATCTTGTCAATGGCGATATGGTCGGACATACAGGAAGCATTGATGCAATACACAAGGCAATAATTGCAGTTGATGATTGTTTAGGAAAAATAATTGAAGCAGGATTAAAAAATGATTATCATATATTGGTATTTGCTGATCATGGAAATGTTGAGGATCAGACAGATCTATGGAGGACAAGCCACACAATAAATCCTGTTCCATTCATATTTGTTAGCAAAGATCATGTAAAATTAAAACAAGGTAAAGGATTGCAGGATATTGCTCCAACCGTTCTAGATGTATTTAAGATAGAAAAACCAGAAGAAATGACTGGTGAAAGTATAATAGATTCTTAATCCTATTTTTTATCTGTCTTTTTAGTATCATCAACATTATTAACCTCAGGAGTCTTTTCCTGCTTCCTTATCTCCTTAGGCACAGCCAATAGATTCATATCAACATGGGTTTGCTCCAGCCCCTCTAAGATTAATTCTTTAACTTTCTTTTTTCTGCCTCTTCTCTTTTTCTCCTGGATTACTGGTGGTGCAGATTCCTCTATGACATCAATCCCTGCTTCTTCTAATATCTGCTGATGCTCTTCAAATGTCTCATGCTCAACTGCCTCTAATGGAACAGGAGTATCCTCAACAGTAACAGTCTCCACAGGTTGAGGTTCTTCAGGCATGAATTCTTCAATAGTCTCTTTTAATTCTTCGATCTTCTCATCCTTAAGCTCTTCTACTTTTCTCATCTCCTTGATTATTGCAAGTATCTCTGCAACATTTTTCTCTGCCTCAAGATTGACCTGATATTCATGTTCTGCACGCAATTCAGATTTTTGTGAGTAAATATTCTGGCTGATCATAATGAATGTGGCAAGGAATATTGCCTCTAAAGAAACAATCATTGTTAATAATCCAAAAGGAAATGGATCAAAAACATATTTTGGACCAAAATAATTTAGATTTGCCAAAACCCATAATGCAAACCATATGATATGAATAAATACAAAACTCATTGATCCTGCCCAGGATGTTATCTTGTCAGCTATCTTTACTTGCAATGTGCTTATCTTGTCAAATTCAATGTTCATGTTCTTTGACATGAAATATAGAAATTCATTAGTCACAAACCATTTATTCTCTTCCTCAGTATGGCTATTAATGCAATCCTGGCATTGGCTGAAGAATTCTCCTCTCTTGAATGCCTGATAATTGCTACATATTGAGCATTCATATATTCCAGATCCAGGCACTTTGTCTCCCCAAGAGTACTTGGATTTCATGCTCCTAGGGATAACACTGAACTTCCTCTTTACCATTATATTAATTATGGATTTATTGCATATAAAAATTTTGTTATTATGTTAAGTCAAGTTTCTAACT